>JBDIAU010000039.1:0-10260 GCA_039812565.1 Beutenbergiaceae bacterium | reverse complement strand
GCCCCGCCCACCCGCGGTGTCCCCGGCGCCGCGCCCGCCTGCCGGGGCTCCGCCGCGGCCGGCCGCCGTCAAGCCCGCGTCCCCGTCGGCGCACGACGCCTACGAGGCCGCCCAGGCCGCGCAGTGGGGTCGGGTGGACGAGGACGGGACCGTCTGGGTGCGCGAGTCCACGGGCGAACGCTCGGTGGGCCAGTACCCCGGCGCCGACACCTCCGAGGCGCTGGCGTTCTACGTGCGCCGCTACCTCGACCTGCAGGCGCAGGTCGCGCTCCTCGAGGCGCGGCTGCCGCAGCTCGCGCCGAAGGAGGTCGAGCAGACCGTCACCTCCCTGGAGGAGCAGCTCGTGGCGCCGGCCGCGGTCGGGGACCTCGACGGCCTGCGGGCCCGCCTCGCCGCCGTGAGCGTGCAGGCCGCGGAGCGCCGGGCGCAGGTCGCCGCCGAGCGGGAGGCCGCTCGCGCCGAGGCTGTCGCGGCCCGCACCGCCATCGTGGAGACGGCGGAGCGGATCGCCGCGACCGACCCGTCGCGGATGCAGTGGAAGCAGGCCGGGGACGAGCTGCGGGTCCTGCTCGACGACTGGAAGACCGCGCAGCGGCACGGTCCCCGCCTGGACAAGGCGAGCGAGGACGCGCTGTGGAAGCGGTTCTCGCACGCCCGCTCGACCTTCGACCGCGGCCGCCGCCAGTACTTCGCCGACCTGGAGCAGCACCGGAACGCGGCGCGCGCGGCCAAGGAGGCGATCGTCGCCGAGGCGGAACGCCTGGCCGAGTCCACCGACTGGTCGGCGACGGCCACCGCCTACCGCACCCTGATGGAGCGGTGGAAGGCCGCGGGCCGCGCCGCGCAACGCGACGACGACCAGCTGTGGGACCGCTTCCGGGCCGCCCAGGACCGCTTCTTCAGCGCCCGGCAGGCGGCGAGCAGCACCGCCGACGCCGAGCTGGTCGCCAACCTCGAGGCCAAGCTCGCGCTGGCCGCGGAGGCCGAGGCCATCCTGCCGGTCACCGACGTCGCCCAGGCTCGGGCCGCGCTGCGTTCGATCCAGGAGCGCTGGGACGCCGCGGGACGCGTCCCGCGGGCCGACGTGCAGCGCGTCGAGGCGCGACTGCGCGCCGTCGAGCAGGCCGTCCGGGACGCCCAGCAGGCCCAGTGGGCCCGCAGCAACCCCGAGACCCGGGCTCGCGCGGAGGGCGCGGCCGCCCAGCTCGAGGCGTCGATCGCGGCGTTGGAGGCGGATCTCGAGGCGGCCAGGAAGCGCAAGGACCGCTCGGCGATCCGCGAGGCGGAGGCGGCGCTCGTGACGCGCCGGTCCTGGCTGGCGCAGGTGCGCAAGACCGCGTCGGAGGGCTGAGGCGCCCACAGGTCCGCCGCGGTGCCCGGCTGTCCACAGGGACGGCCCGGCCCGCGGCGGGTTCGCGGCGCGCGAGTCATCCTGGGCCGGTGCCCCGTCCCGACGCCCTCGAGTGGCTCGCCCTGCGCGAGCCGCAGCCCGTCCGCGAGCTCGTCGACCCGCCTCGGGGCCTGCGCGGTCTGCACCTCGACGGCGTCGCCGTCGAGGTGTGGCCCGGTCTGCTGCGCGCGGTGGACCTCGGCGTCTCGCCCGCCGACCGGGCCCGGGCCGTGCGCGGGGATGTCCCGTCCGGTGCCGTCCTCGCCCGGCGCTCGGCGCTGTGGGTGCACACGGGAGCGTTCCGCCCCGCGGAGCTCGACGTGGTGGCCCCCGGCCGGCGCGGCTCGACGCCGCGGGCCCGCGTGCACTCCGAGCTCCTCGGTCCGGCGGACGTCATGGGCCTCGGCGGCGTCGCCGTCACCTCGCTCGAGCGGACGGCGGTCGACGTCGCGCGGTGGGGTCCGCCGGACGCCGTCGCCTCCTGGCTCGCCGTGCTGGCGCAGGCCGGTCTGCGGGCGGAGGTCGTGGCGGCGACGCTCGAGGCGGCGTCCGGGCGGCCCGGCGTGGTCCGGGCGCGGGCGCTGCTCGCCGACGCGGGGCTGACCCCCGCCCGCCGGCCACCCCCGCGGGTCAGCGTGGGCTGGTCGGACGAGCCGGGTCGTGACGCGGGGTCGAGCCCTGCTTGGCCCGGTGTCCCGCACCCGTGATCCGGTAGACGTCGAACACGCCGTCGATGTTGCGGACCGCGGCGAGGATGTGGCCGAGGTGGGACGGCTCGGCCATCTCGAACGCGAACCGTGAGAGAGCCACGCGATCGCGGGACGTCGAGACCGTCGCCGAGAGGATGTTGACGTGATGGTCCGAGAGGACCCGCGTCACGTCGGAGAGCAGGCGGTTCCGGTCCAGGGCCTCCACCTGGATCTGGACGAGGAACACGCTCTGGCTGTGCGGCGCCCACTCGACCTCGACCATGCGCTCGGGCTGGTTCTTCAGCTCCTGGACGTTGGCGCAGTCGGCGCGGTGCACGGAGACTCCCGCACCCCGGGTGATGAAGCCGATGATCGGGTCGCCCGGGACGGGGGTGCAGCACCGCGCCAGCTTCGCCCAGACGTCGTCGACGCCCTTGACGATCACCCCGGGCCAGCCGGACCGGGGCCGCGGCCGCGCGGCGCCCGGCCGGGTGACCTCGGCCAGGTCTTCCTCGTTGCCGGACTCGCCGCCGAGGTTCTGCACGAGCCGTTGGACCACGGTGCTCGCCGAGACCTGGCCCTCGCCCACGGCCGCGTAGAGCGCCGAGACGTCGGAGAAGTGCAGCTCGCTCGCGAGGACGGCGAGCAGGTCGTGCGAGAGGAGGCGTTGGATCGGCAGGTTCTGCTTGCGCATCGCCTTCGTGATCTGCGTCTTGCCCTGCTCGATCGCCTCTTCGCGGCGCTCCTTCGAGAACCAGGAGCGGATCTTGGTGCGGGCCCGTGGTGACTTGACGAACGTCAGCCAGTCCTGGCTCGGTCCCGCCGACTCGGACTTCGAGGTGAAGATCTCGACCGTGTCGCCGTTCTCGAGCGTCGACTCCAGCGGGACGAGCCGGCCGTTGACGCGCGCACCCATCGTGCGGTGGCCGACCTCGGTGTGCACCGCGTACGCGAAGTCCACGGGCGTGGAGCCCGCGGGCAGGGCGATGACGTCGCCCTTGGGCGTGAAGACGTAGACCTCCTGGCCGGAGACCTCGAACCGCAAGGCCTCGAGGAACTCCCCCGGGTCCGCCGTCTCGCGCTGCCAGTCGACGATCTGCCGCAGCCAGGGCATCTCCCGGGACGAGCCGCCGGGCGGCGGGCTGCCCGCTCCCTTCGAGCCCTCCTTGTACTTCCAGTGGGCGGCGACGCCGTACTCCGCCCGCCGGTGCATCTCGTACGTCCGGATCTGGATCTCGACCGGCTTGCTGCCGGGCCCGATCACGGTGGTGTGCAGGGACTGGTAGAGGTTGAACTTGGGCATCGCGATGTAGTCCTTGAAGCGGCCGGCGACCGGCTTCCATCGCGCGTGGATCGCCCCGAGGGCGGCGTAGCAGTCGCGGACGGTCTCCACGAGCACCCGCACCCCGACGAGGTCGTAGATGTCGGTGAAGTCGCGGCCCCGCACGATCATCTTCTGGTAGATCGAGTAGTAGTGCTTGGGCCGGCCCGTCACGTCGCACGGGATGCGCGCCCCCCGCAGCTCGGCGCTGACCTGCTCACGGACCGCCGCGAGGTACTCCTCGCGGGCGGGGGCGCGCTCGGCGACGAGGTGGACGAGCTCGTCGTAGACCTTCGGGTACAGCGTCGCGAACGAGAGGTCCTCGAGCTCCCACTTGATGGTGTTCATGCCGAGGCGGTGGGCGAGCGGGGCGTAGATCTCGAGCGTCTCCCGCGCCTTGCGCTGCGCCGACTCCGGCGAGACGTAACGCCAGGTCCGAGCGTTGTGGAGGCGGTCGGCGAGCTTGATCACGAGCACGCGGATGTCCTGCGCCATCGCGATGACCATCTTGCGGACCGTCTCCGCCTGGGCGGCCTCGCCGTACTTCACCTTGTCGAGCTTGGTGACGCCGTCGACGAGGAGGGCGATCTCGTCGCCGAAGTCGGCACGCAGGTCCGCCAGCGAGTAGGCGGTGTCCTCCACCGTGTCGTGCAGCAGCGCGGCGGCCAGGGTGGAGGGCGTCATGCCCAGCTCGGCGAGGATGGTCGCGACCGCCACCGGGTGCGTGATGTACGGGTCGCCGCTCTTGCGGACCTGGCCCTGGTGGGCGCGCTCCGCGACCACGTAGGCGCGCTCGATGACGCTCGTGTCGATCCGGGGGTGGTTCGCGTTCACCGCGCGCAGGAGCGGCTCGATGGCGGGCGGGCTCGTGTGGGCGCGGGAGCCGAGACGGGCCAGCCGGGTCCGCACGCGCGAGCCGGGCACGACCGGGTCGGCCGTGGGCTCCGCTCGCGCAGGCGAGGCGACGTCGTCGGTCATCTGCCGAGTCTACGTCCGCGCCCGCGACGCGCTCACGTGCTGAGGAGGGCTCGCACGTCCCGTCCGCCGAGCGGCGTGCGCCCGCCGAGGGCCGGGATCTCGATGAGGACGACGACGGCGGTCACGGTCGCGCCCGCGTCCTCCAGGAGCCGGCAGGCGGCCGCCGCCGTCCCTCCGGTGGCGAGCACGTCGTCGACGAGCAGGACGCGCATCCCGGGGCGCAGGGTGCCGGTGCTCAGCTCGATCGTCGCCCGGCCGTACTCGAGCGCGTACTCCTCGGCCAGGACCGGGGGCGGCAGCTTGCTCGACTTGCGCACCGCGAGCAGGCCCACGCCGAGCTCGACGGCGAGCGGCGCCGCGAGGATGAAGCCGCGCGCCTCGATGCCCGCCACGGCGTCCACCGTCCCGCGGAACGGCGCGCCGATCGCCCGCACGACCTCGGCGAACGCCGGCCCGTCCGCCAGCAGCGGCGTGATGTCCTGGAACAGCACGCCCGGCGACGGGAAGTCGGGCACCTGGCGCACCAGGCCGGCGACGTGCTCGCCGACGTCCGGGAGCCCGACGCCCGCCGAGCGCAGGCTCACCGGCGGCCCTTGCGGCGCGGCTGCGCGGACTGCCCGAGGTGCCCCCCGGGTGCCCGGCCCGCGATCTGCACCGTCGCCCGCTCGCCGTCGCCCTCGTCGCCCCGGGCGGCCCGCGCGGCCAGCACCGCGGCCGTGTGCTCGCGGATCGCCGGCCTCCGCTCGCGGAAGACCACCTCGAGCGGGGCCGCGATGAAGATCGACGAGGCCGTCGAGACGATCATGCCGATGAACAGGGCGAGCGCGATGTCCCGCAACGTGCCGGCGCCGAGGAGGAAGGCGCCGACGAACAGGATCGAGGCGACCGGCAGGACGCCCACGACCGACGTGTTGATCGACCGCACCAGCGTCTGGTTGATGGCGAGGTTCGATGCCTCCGCGTACGTGTAGCGCGTCTGCTCGAGCACGTGGGCGGTGTTCTCGCGGACCTTGTCGAAGACGACGACCGTGTCGTACAGCGAGTAGCCGAGGATCGTGAGCAGACCGATGACGGTGGCCGGCGTGACCTCGAAGCCGATGCCGGCGTACAGGCCCGTCGTGACGACGAGGTCGTTGAGCAGCGCGACGATCGCCGCCACCGCCATCGTCCAGGTCCGGAAGTACGCCGCCATGACGAGGGCGACGAGCACGAGGAAGATGAGGAGGCCTTGGAGCGCCTTCTGCGTCACGTCGGCGCCCCACGTCGGTCCGACGAACGAGGACGTCACGTTCTCGACCGGCACGCCGTAGGCGTCGGCGAGGCCTTGGCGCAGCGCGCTGGTCTCCTCGCTGGTCAGCGTCTCGGTCTGGACCCGGACGGCGGACCCGCCGACCGTGGAGACCCGCGGGATCTGGTTCGGGTCGATCGCGGCGACCGCCTCACCGGCGGGGCCCTCCGACGGGTTGGTGACGCCCGAGACGACGAACTCGGAGCCGCCGCGGAACTCGATGCCGGGGTTGAGCTCGCGGATGAACAGGAGCGCGAGGGAGACCAGGACGAGCGCCCCGAAGATCAGGAACCAGCGTCGGCGCCGGCCGATGAAGTCGTAGCTGCGGACGCCCGTGTAGAGGTCGTTGCCGAGCTGGGCGAAGCTGGCCATCAGCGCTCCTCTCCGGGACGGCGGCCGGCGTCCACCGGCTCGACGTCGTCCTGCACCTCGACGTCGTCCTGCACGTCGCCGGCGGCCGCGGCGGCGCGGCGCTCCGCGATCGTCTGGCGGGTGCGCGCCGCTCCCCCGCCGCCCGGCGGACCGAACTGCCCGCGGCCCCGGTAGGTCGTGGCGCTGGCGCCGAGGTGGATCGGGTCGAGTCCGGACCACCGGTGGCCTCCGCCGTAGAAATGCGTCCGGATGAGCAGCTGCATGATCGGGTGCGTGAAGAAGAAGACCACGAACACGTCGACGACGGTCGTCAGGCCGAGCGTGAAGGCGAAGCCACGCACCCCGCCGACGGCGAGGAGGTAGAGGACGATCGCCGCGAGAAGGTTCACCGCGTCGGAGGCGAGGATGGTGCGCCGGGCGCGCAGCCAGCCGGCCTCGACGGCGCCCTCCAGGTACCGACCCTCACGGACCTCGTCCCGGATCCGCTCGAAGTAGACGATGAACGAGTCCGCCGTGATGCCGATCGCGACGATGAGACCCGCGACGCCGGCGAGCGACAGCCGGTAGCCCTGCAGCCAGGACAGCAGCGCGATGAGCCCGTACGTGATGACGGCGGCGACGAGCAGGCTGGTCACGGTGACGAGCGCCAGCCCGCGGTACTGGGCGAGCGAGTAGAGCACCACGAGGAGCAGGCCGAGGAGTCCGGCGAGGATGCCGCGCTGCAGCTGCTCGGAGCCGAGGGTCGCCGAGATCTGCTCCTCGCTCTGCACCTGGAACGTCAGCGGCAGGGAGCCGAACTTCAGCTGGTTGGCGAGGGTCGTCGCGCTCTCGCGTGTGAACGAGCCGGAGATCTCCGCCTGGCCGTTGAGGATCGGCTCGTTCACCTGGGGCGCCGAGATGACGAGGCCGTCGAGGACGATGGCGAACTGGTCCTGCGGCGACTCCAGGCCGACGAGCCGCTGCGTCGTCTCCCCGAACGCGGCGCCGCCGGCCGAGGTGAACCCGAGCTGGACGATCCACTCGTTCGTCACGACGCCCTGGGAGGTGGTGCGCAGGCCCGACGACGCCGAGGAGATCTCCGTGCCCTCGACCTCCACGGGTCCGAGCACGTACTTCACCGACCCGTCCTGCTCACAGGTCACGAGCGCGCGCTCCGGGTCGTCCGTGGCGGCGCCGACCCGGTTCGCGGGGTCGGTGCAGTCGAGCATGTACAGGTCGTAGAGGTCCTGCTCCGAGATCCACGCCAGGTCCGACGGCGACGTCGGCTCGGTCGCCGGCTCCGTGCTCAGCGTGCCGTCGCCGTCCGCGTCCGCGGCCGCGCGAGCGGCGGCCTCGAGCTCCTCCTGGGTGGGCGGGCCGGTGGGGGTCGGGCTCGGGGTCGCCGTGCCGGCCTCGCCTTCGGCGCCCGTGCCGGCCGTCAGGTCGACGACGCCCGGGTCGGCCACCTGGAGCACCGGGCGGAAGCGCATCTGCGCGGACTTCCGGACGAGGTCCAGCGTCTCCTCGCTCGGCTGACCCGGGATCGCGACGACGATGTTGCGGCCGCCCTGGCTGGTGATCTCCGCCTCGGCGACGCCGGAGGAGTCGATCCGCTGCCGGATGATCGCGATCGCCTGGTCGATGTCCTCGGTGGTGACGTCGGCGCCGTCGTCGGAGATCGGGGTCAGGATGATCTGCGTGCCGCCCTCGAGGTCGAGCGCGAGCTTCGGCGCGAAGGTGGCGTCCGAGAACCGGACGCCGGCGAGGAGGGCACCGTAGATCGCGGTGACGACGATGACCAGGAAGAGCAGCGCCCGCAGCGGGCGCGTTCGGGGGGTTCGTGTGGCCACCGTGGTCTTCTTTCATCGACGCCGGGGGCCGTGACCCCCGGCAGCGGGTCGCAGGTGCCGGCGTCAGGCCCGGCGGTCGGCGTCGTCGTCGCCGGAACGCTGCTCCGAAGAGGCGGCGGCGTCCTCCTCGCGGGGCTCGAGCTCCTCGTCCTGGAGCTCCTCCTCGTACTCCTCGTACTCCTCGGCGTCCTCGGTCTCGTCCTCCGCGGGCGTCGCGTACGGCGGGGTCGCCAGCTTGCTGATCGCGGCGCGCAGCCAGTCGGTCTGCCCGCCGGACGGGGACTCGAGCGTGATGACGTCGCCGTCGATGGCGACGACGGTCCCGAAGAGGCCGCCGTGGGTCATCACCTCGTCACCGACCTCGAGGTTGTCGCGGAAGCTCGCCGCCTGACGCTGCTGCTTGCGCGAGCGGTTCGACAGCAGGAACATCGCTGCCGCGCCGACGAGAAGGATGATCAGAAAGGTCGGGTCCATGCGGACGGGGCTCCTGGGTCCGGGGTCGAGGCCGCGCCGAGTCTAACTGCTCAGTCCCACAGGCCCGGTTCCCCCGCCGGTGGTCGCAGCCCGAGGTGCGCGAAGCCCGCGGAGGTCGCGACCCGGCCGCGCGCCGTCCGGCTCATGAACCCCTCACGGACCAGGAACGGCTCGGCGACCGTCTCGACGGTCTCCGGCTCCTCCCCGACCGCCACCGCCAGCGTGGTCAGACCGACGGGTCCGCCGGCGAAGCGGCGGCACAGCGCGTCCAGGACCGCGCGGTCCAGACGGTCCAGGCCCCGCTCGTCCACCTCGAACACCCGCAGCGCCGCGCGCGCGGCGGCCAGGTCCAGGTCCCCGGTGCCCCGGACGTCGGCCCAGTCCTGCACCCGGCGCAGCAGTCGGTTGGCGATCCGTGGGGTGCCGCGCGACCGGGACGCGATCTCCAGGCCCGCGGCCGGCTCCAGCTCGGCACCGAGGAGGCGGGCCGAGCGCGCGAGCACCCGCTCCAGGTCCGGGACGTCGTAGAACTCAAGGTGCCCGGTGAACCCGAACCGGTCCCGCAGCGGCGCCGGCAGCAGCCCGGCGCGGGTGGTCGCGCCGACCACCGTGAACGGCGGGAGGGCCAGGGGGATCGCCGTCGCCCCGGGCCCCTTCCCGACGACGACGTCCACCCGGTAGTCCTCCATGGCGAGATAGAGCATCT
Source organism: Beutenbergiaceae bacterium (assembly GCA_039812565.1). Lineage (GTDB taxonomy): Bacteria > Actinomycetota > Actinomycetes > Actinomycetales > JAHECE01 > JAHECE01. The sequence continues at coordinate 1,213 of JBDIAU010000039.1, read as the reverse complement.
CCTCGGCCGAGCGGGCGAGCCGGTGGATCTCGTCGATGAACAGGACGTCGCCCTCCTGCATGGAGGACAGGATCGCGGCGAGGTCGCCCGCGTGCTGCACGGCCGGGCCGGAGGTCAGGCGCAGGGCGCCCGCCACCTCCGCGGCGATGATCATCGCGAGCGTCGTCTTGCCGAGGCCTGGCGGTCCGGAGAGGAGGACGTGGTCGGGCGGGCGGCGGCGCGCGACGGCTGCGTCGAGCACGAGGGCGAGCTGCTCGCGGACCACCGGCTGTCCGACGAACTCCGCGAGCCGCCGCGGTCGCAGCGCCGCCTCCGCGGCGCGCTCGATCTCGTCCGCCCCGGCGCTCATCACGTCCTCACGCTCAGCCACGGGCCGCGCTCCCGCCGCCGACGGTGCCGTGACCGCCGAGGGTGCGCAGGGCCGCGCGCAGCAGCCCGGCCGTGTCCGTCGGGTCCTGGCCCGCGGCGACCACGTCTGCCACGGCCGTCTCCGCGTTCCGGGCGTTCCAGCCGAGACCGACGAGCGCATCGACGACGTCCGCCGTCGGCCCGGGCGCGGCGGCGAGCGGTGCGCCGGGTGCGACGCCGACGGCGGGGCCGAGCCGGTCCCCCACCTCGAGCACGATCCGTTGCGCGCCCTTGCGCCCGATGCCCGGCACGCGCATGAGCGCGGCATAGTCCTCGGTGGCGATCGCGGTCCGCAGCAGGTCGGGCGTGTGGACCGCCAGCATGGCCAGCGCCAGACGGGGGCCGATCCCGGTCACCGTCTGGAGGAGCTCGAACGCGTCCCGCTCGGCGTCGTCCGCGAAGCCGAAGAGCGTCAGCGAGTCCTCCCGCACCACGAGCGACGTCGCGAGCTCGGCCTCCGCCCCGGTGCGCAGGCCGGCGAGCGTCGTCGGCGTCGCCAGCACGCGGTAGCCGACGCCCCCGACCACGAGCACGGCCGAGTCGAGCGAGACGGTGCGGACGGTGCCGCTCAGGGACGCGATCACAGGTCCTCCTCCCCGCCGTCGTCCAGGCGCCGCCCCGGCGGCGTCCGTGACGAACACGTGTACGAACGTGACCACGATAGGCGCCGACGGCGGGAGCACGCGGACGGCGCGCCGCCGTCGTCGGTTCGGCGGGCCGTCAGCCGGGGCGGCGGGCCGCCTCGGCGGCCCGAGCCCAGCGCAGCTGCGCGGGCGTGAGGTCCGCCCGCGCCGTCGGCGTCGGG
>JBDIAU010000038.1:0-10287 GCA_039812565.1 Beutenbergiaceae bacterium | reverse complement strand
CCACCTGGTACAGCGCCACCGCCATGCCCGCCACCGAGTAGAGCGCCGCGGTGAACCACCACCGGTCGCGCACCGGGGTGCGGTCCTGGGCGTCGTCCCGGCCGGGGCTGTCGGTTCCGTCGGTCATGGTGACCACTCTCGCAGGTGCCGGGGCGAACGCGGCGGAGGCGTCCGCCGTCGGCCGGGCGTCGAGGCCGCGCGCGCGGTCACGGGCGTGCTCACGGGCGCGCTCACGGGCGGGCGGCGAACCGCTCGAGGAGGCTGGTCTGCCCGGTGACGACGATGATGTCGTCCGACGCGATCCGCGTCTCGTCCGTCGCGTACACGAACGGCAGGCCCGGCGGCTTGACGCCGATCACCGTGACGCCGTACTTCCGGTTCACCTTCGACTGCGCGAGCGTGAAGCCCTGCATCTCCCTCGGCGGGCGCATCTTGACGATCGTGAAGTCGTCCTCGAGCTCGATGTAGTCGAGGAGCTTGCCGGAGACGAGGTGCGCGACGCGCTCGCCCGCGTCGAACTCGGGGTAGACCACGTGGTGGGCGCCGATCCGCTGGAGGATCCGGCCGTGCTCGGCGGAGATCGCCTTCGACCAGATCTGCGGAGTGCCGAGGTCCACGAGGTTGCCGGTGATGAGCACGCTCGCCTCGAGCTCGGTGCCGACGCCGACGACGGCGACCGGGAAGTCCTGCGCGCCGAGCTGCTCGAGCGCCTCGGGGTTGGTGGCGTCGGCCTCGACGAGCGGGATCCGGCCGGACCACTTCTGGATGATCTCGGGGTCCCGCTCGACGGCGAGGACGTCCCGGCCGAGGCGGTCGAGGCCGCTCGCGAGGGCGCCGCCGAAGCGGCCGAGCCCGATGACGAGCACGGCGAACTGGTCGGAGCTCTTGTCCTTCTTGTCAGCCAACGACGGGCCTTTCCTCGGGGAGACGGATCACCCTGCGCCGGGAACGGACGGCGAGGGCGGCGGCGACGGTCATGGTCCCGGTGCGGCCGGCGAACATGAGGCCGGCCAGGACGTACTTGGCCGCGGGGGGGAGGTCCGGGGTGATGCCGGTGCTCAGCCCGCAGGTGGCGAAGGCGGAGATCACCTCGAACAGGATGGTGTCGAGCGCGAGGTCGGTGATCGCGAGCAGCGCCAGGGAGGCGACGAGCACGAGGGTCGCGCCGATGAAGACGACGGCGACGGCCAGGCGGAGGGTCTCGGCGGGGATCCGCCGACCGTAGGCCTCGAGGTCACGGTCGCCACGGGCCTCGGCGACGATCGCGAGGAGCATGACCGCGAGCGTGGTCACCTTGATGCCGCCCGCCGTCGACGCGCTGCCGCCGCCGACGAACATGAGGGCGTCCTGGACCAGCCAGGACGCCTCGCGCATCTCGCCGACGTCGACCGTGGAGAACCCGCTCGAGCGTGGCGTGACCCCGGCCAGCACCGAGGCGACGAGGCGGTCGGCCACGGGCAGCGCGCCGAGCGTGCGGGGGTTCGTCCACTCCAGCGCGCCGAGCAGGAGGACGCCCGCACCCGCGAGGGCGGCGTGGGTCGTGACCGTGAGCTTGGTGTGGAGCGTCGTGCGGCGCGGCGTGCGCCACCGGCGGGCGATGTTGAGGATGACGGGGAAGCCGAGCGCGCCGATGAAGGCCCCGACGACGATCGGCAGGTTCATCCAGACGTCGCCGACGTAGGGGTACAGGCCCTCCGGCAGGATCACGAAGCCGGCGTTGTTGAAGATCGAGACGGCGAGGAAGCCGGCGTTCCACGCGGCCTCCCCGAAGCCCTGACCGAGGGTCAGGAAGCGGGGCAGCAGGATGAGGACGAGCGCGGCCTCGAGCACGAGCGAGGCGACGACGACCGCGCGGACGAGCGTGCCGACCTCGCCCAGGCGGTCGGTCTTCGACTCCGAGGCCGTGAGCAGGCGCTGCGTGAGGCCGATGCGGCGGGACACGGCCAGGCCCAGGATCGAGGCGAGGGTCATGACGCCGAAGCCGCCCACCTGGATCCCGGCGAGGATGACCACCTGCCCGAACGTGGACCAGTAGGTGGCCGTGTCCACGACCGTCAGACCCGTGATGCACACCGCCGACGTCGCGGTGAAGACGGCGTCGACCAGCGACGCGTGCCGCCCGTCGGCGGTCGCGGCCGGCAGGGACAGGAGGGCGGACACGCCCGCGACCACGCCGGCGAAGACGCCGACGGCGAGGCGGGCGGGGTGCCGGCGGGCGATCGAGTCGACGAGCTCGCGACCGGCCACGAGGACGGCGGGGAGCTCCACGCCCACCACCTCCTCGCCGTCGGTCGGGCCGTCCGGGCCCGTGCGCCGCCGACCGGCGCGGGCACGGATAGCCTGCCACGTCACGGCCGGTGGGACGGGGGCCGCGCGGCGCTACCGTGGGGCATGCCCGAGCGTCCGGTCCTCGCCTGGAGCCCCGGGCTCGTCGCGTACGACTTCGGCGCCGGGCACCCGATGAACCCGGTCCGCCTCCGCCTCACCGTGGCGCTCCTCGACCGGCTCGGCCTGCTCGACCCCGACGTCGTCGAGGTCGTCGCGGCCGAGCCCGCCGACGACGCCCTCCTGGGTCTGGTCCACACGCCAGGCCTCCTCGCCGCGGTCCGTGCCGCCGGCCGGGGCGAGCCGGACCCCGTCCGCGGCCTCGGGACGCCCGACGACCCCGTCTTCCCCGGCATGCACGAGGCCGCGGCCGGCGTCGTCGGCGCCACCGTCGCCGCGGCGCGGGCCGTGTGGGAGGGTGCGCCGCGTCGTGCGGTGAGCCTCGCGGGCGGTCTCCACCACGCGATGCCGGACCAGGCGTCCGGCTTCTGCGTGTACAACGACGTCGCCGTCGCCATCCGGTGGCTCCTCGAGGCGGGCGCGCGGCGTGTCGCGTACGTCGACGTCGACGCCCACCACGGCGACGGCGTCGAGCACGTCTTCTGGGACGACCCGCGGGTCCTCACCGTCTCGATCCACCAGATCGGCACCACGCTCTTCCCGGGCACGGGGTTCCCCGCCGACGTCGGGGGCCCGGCGGCGCGTGGCAGCGCCGCGAACGTCGCCCTCGCCCCCGGAACCGGCGACGCGGGCTGGCTCCGCGCCCTCGACGCCGTCGCCGTGCCCCTCGTCGAGGAGTTCGCGCCCGACGTCCTCGTCACCCAGCACGGGTGCGACGCCCACCGGCTCGACCCGCTCACCGACCTCGCCGTGACCGTGGACGGCATGCGCGCCGCGGCGCTCGTGCTCGCCGGGCTCGCCGACCGGCACGCGGGCGGCCGCTGGCTCGCGACGGGCGGCGGGGGCTACGCCGTCGCCCAGGTCGTGCCCCGGGCGTGGGCCCACCTCGTGGCCGTCGTCGAGGGCCGCCCGCTCGACCCGTTGACCCCCACGCCCGAGCCCTGGCGCGAGGAGGTGGCCGCGCTCGGGCTCGCGGCGCCGTCGTCGATGACCGACGGCGCCGACGCCGTCTTCCGGCCCTGGACCGCCGGCTACGACCCGCACTCGGCCCTGGACCGCACGATCCTGGCGACCCGGTCCGCAACCTTCCCCTGGCACGGCCTGGACCCCTACAGTTCCTGGTGACCTGCGCGATCGTCGCCCAGGCGAGAGCAGGGGCGCAACGATGGGCGAACCGGGTTTCCAGGCCCCGCGGTTCATGACGGTGGCCGAGGTCGCCGAGGTGACGCGGGTGTCGCGGATGACCGTGTACCGGATGGTGCACGCCGGTGAGCTGCCCGCAGTCCGCGTCGGCAAGTCCTTCCGGGTCCCGGAGGCGGCCGTGAAGCGGCTGCTCGAGCAGGTTCTCGAGGGCGACGTGGTCGCTGACGCCGAGCCGGGCGAGGAGCAGGAGCGGGCCAGCGGCTGACGCCCGGCTGGCCCCGGCGCCGTCGCCCGCTAGACTGGCCCGTCGTCGTGGCTTCGCGTGACCGCCCGGGTGCGGGTCGCGATCACCGACCACCACCCGTAGCACCAGACCCTGTGAGGACACGTGGGCTCCGTCATCAAGAAGCGCCGCAAGCGGATGGCCAAGAAGAAGCACCGCAAGCTGCTCCGCAAGACGCGGCACCAGCGCCGCAACAAGAAGTAGCCGCCGAGCGGCTCCCGTCGGGGGGCCGCTCGCCGCGCGTCAGGGGACGAGGCGCGCGCCGATCCGACGGCGGACGGCGCGGATCGTGATGGCGACCGCCCAGGCGAGCCCCGCCGTCCCTGCGGTCCCTCCGATCGTGCGGCGCATCGAGGCGCGACGCCGGCGGAAGTCCAGGACCGGCCAGCCGACCGTGGCGCAGTGGCGGCGCAGCCGCGACTCCGGGTTGATCCCGTACGGGTGCCCGACCACGGACAGCATCGGGATGTCGTTGACCGAGTCGCCGTACGCCGAGCAGTCCGCCAGGTCCACGCCCTCGCGCTCGGCGATCGCGCGTGCCGCCGTCGCCTTCGTGGCGCCGTGCATCATGTCGCCGACGAGGCGGCCCGTGTAGTAGCCGTCGCGCTGCTCGGCCACGGTGCCGAGGGCGCCGGTGGCTCCGAGGCGCCGCGCGATGAGCTCCCCGATCTCCTGGGGGCCGGCGGTGATGAGCCAGACCTGGTCGCCCGCGGCGAGGTGACGTTCGAGGATCTCCCGCGCGCCGGGGAAGATCTTGGTCTCCAGGACCTCGTCGTAGACCTCCTCGGCGATCGCGACGATCTCGGCGAGAGAGTGGCCCTTGATCGTGCCGAGCGCGCGCTCGCGGACCTCCTCGATCTGGCTGGCGCGCTCGCCGACCAGGAAGTAGCCGAGCGCGTGCCACGCGAAGGCCGCGATGTCGACGAGCGAGAAGAAGTCCCGCCGGTGGAGCTCGCGCACGATGTGGTACGCGCTCACGCCCCGGATGATGGTGTTGTCGACGTCGAAGAACGCCGCGGCCGGCGTCCGGCTGGGCGGCGCCTGCTCCTGGCCTCCGTCGGCCGGCTCCGAGGTCGACACGTTCGACACCCTAGACCCCGCCTAGAGTGGCCGCGTGGATGCGCCACCGACCGTCCCGCCCCGGGTCCGCCTCGTCACGCGCGCCGGCTGCCACCTGTGCGACGACGCCCGGCCCGTCGTCTCCGCCCTCGCCCGTGAGGCGGGCACCGGCGTCCTCGAGCTCGACGTCGACGACGACGACGCGCTCTTCGAGCGGTACTCCGACCTCGTGCCCGTGGTGCTCGTGGACGGCGTCGAGGTGTCGAGGTGGTGGGTCGAGCCGGCGGCCCTGCGCGCGGCCCTGGCCCGCTGACCCGCACACACACATCCCGCCGAACGCACCTTTGGGCGGTCGAAACGTCAGTTTCGACCGCCCAAAGGTGCGTTCGGCGGGGAGGGTGGGAGGGGGTTGCGGGTCAGGCGTCGGGCTGCTTGACCGCGCTGACCTCGATCGCGATCTTGGCCTTGTCGCCGACCAGGACGCCGCCGGCCTCGAGCGCGACGTTCCACGTCAGTCCGAAGTCCTTGCGGCTGACCTCGGTGACGCCGGAGAAGCCGACGCGCGGGTTGCCCCACGGGTCGACGGCCGCGCCGTTGTACTCCACGTCGAGCTCGACCGGGCGGGTCACGCCGTTGATCGTGAGCTCGCCCGCCAGCACCAGGTCGTCGCCGCTCCCGCGCACCTCGTTGCTCACGAAGGTCCAGGTGGGCCGCTTCTCGGCGTCGAAGAAGTCGGCGGACCGCAGGTGGGTGTCGCGGGTCTTGTCGCCGGTCTCGATGCTGCTGGCGGCGATCTCGACCGACGTCCGGCTCGCGGACAGCTCCTCGGCCACCTCGATCTGACCGGAGAACTCGGTGAACGTGCCGCGCACCTTGGCGATGCCGGCGTGGCGGACCGTGAACGAGACCTCGCTGTGCGACGGGTCGATGACGTAGGTGCCGGCGGGGATGGTGGCCATGGGACGCCTCCGTAGGTTGTGAGTTCGATTGACGATTTGCTTGACGTGTCAACCATAGCCCGCCTCGGCGTCCGAACGCAAACCCCTGCAGCCAGCACCCAGCGTGGTTTGCGACACTGTCCGCATGGCCTCCGGCGACCTCCCGCGCACCCGTGTCCACCTCGTGCGTCACGGCGAGGTCGAGAACCCCGAGGGCGTGCTCTACGGCCGCCTCGCCGGCTACCGGCTGGCAGAGCGCGGCGAGCTCATGGCGGCCCGGGTGGCCGAGTGGTTCGCCGGCCAGGACGGTCGCGAGCGCGCGGACGTCGCCGTCGTCGTCGCCTCGCCCCTCGAGCGGGCGCAGCAGACCGCCACCCCGGTCGCCGACGCGTTCGGCGTCACCCTCGACACCGACGAGGACCTCATCGAGGCCGCCAACCACTTCGAGGGCCTCACCTTCGGCCGCGGCGACGGCTCGCTGCTGCGCCCCCGCCACTGGCCCTACCTGCGCAACCCGTGGCGCCCCTCGTGGGGGGAGCCCTACACCGAGCAGGTGGCCCGGATGACGCAGGCCGTCCGCAGGGCGCGGGCCCGCGCGGAGGGTCGCGAGGCCGTGCTCGTCTCCCACCAGCTCCCGATCTGGGTCACGCGCCTGCACCTCGAGCGGCGCCGCCTCGCGCACGACCCGCGCCACCGCGAGTGCTCGCTCGCCTCCGTGACGACCCTGACGTTCGAGGGCGCCACGCTGCTCAGCCTCACCTACTCCGAGCCCGCCCGGGACCTGCTCCCGAGCGGGCCGACGGTCCCCGGCGCATGACGCCTCCCGGATCCCGTCCACACCGTGCGCAGCGCCTCGTCGCCGCGGTCGGCGCGCTCGCCCTCGGCGTCCTGCTCGCGGGCTGCTCACCCGAGCCGGGCGGCACGGCCGTCGCCGACCCGGGCTACGCCTCCGGTGACGGCACCGTGACCACGTGGCCTGCGGACGGCCGCGGCGCGCCGGTCGCCCTCGCCGGCACGACGTACGCGGGGGAGGCGGTCGACCTCGCGGACTGGCGCGGCGACGTCGTCGTCCTCAACTTCTGGTACGCCGGGTGCCCGCCGTGCCGCGCCGAGGCGCCCGACCTCGCCACCCTCGCGACCGACTACGCCGCCGACGGCGTCCGCGTCCTCGGCATCAACAGCCGCGACGACGCCGGCGCCGCCCAGGCCTTCGAGCGCACCTTCGCCGTGCCGTACCCGAGCCTCGACGACGCGCGGTCCGAGGCCGTCGCCGCGCTCGAGGGCGTCGTCGGGGTGCGGGCGATGCCCACGACCGTCGTGCTCGACCGCGACGGCCGGGTCGCCGCGCGGATCATCGGTCGGGCCGACGCCTCCACCCTGCGTGCGCTCGTCGACGAGGAGCTGGCCGCGTGAGCGCCTGGCTGGACCAGGTGGCCCAGACGTTCCAGCAGGCCGTGCTCTCGGGACCGCTGCTGGCGGCCCTGCCCGTCGCCCTCGTGGCCGGGCTGGTCTCGTTCGCCTCCCCGTGCGTCCTGCCCCTCGTGCCCGGGTACCTCGGCTACGTGGGCGGGATGACCGGCGCGGAGCACGCGACCGCGTCCCGGCCCACGACGCCGGACCGCCGCCGCCTCGTCGTCGGCGTCGCCCTCTTCGTCGCCGGGTTCAGCGCCGTCTTCATCGGGCTCTCCGTCGCGTTCGCGTGGCTCGGCGTCGCGCTGCTGCCGTGGCAGGACCTCGTGACCCGGCTGCTCGGCGTCGTCGTCGTCCTGCTCGGGCTGGCGTTCCTCGGGTTCGTCCCGTTCCTGCAGAGGGAGCGGCGGATCCACGTCAGCCCGCGGGCGGGACTGTGGGGGGCGCCGCTGCTCGGCGTCGCGTTCGGGCTGGGCTGGGCGCCGTGCATCGGCCCGACCCTCGGCGCCGTGCTCTCGCTGTCCTGGGGTGGGGCGGACCCGCTGCGGGGCGCGGTGCTCGCCGTCGCCTACTGCGTGGGGCTCGGGCTGCCGTTCCTGCTGATCGCGCTCGCGGTCGAGCGGTCGACGGCGGCGCTGGACGGGCTGCGCCGGCACCGGGTGGCGGTGATGCGCCTCGGCGGGGCGCTCCTCGTCGTCCTCGGGCTCGCCATGGTCACCGGCGCGTGGACGTCCTGGGTCACGCAGCTGCAGTCCGTCGTCGACGGCTTCACGACGGTGGTGTGACGTGCCGGATCGCACCGCCTACGCGCCTGACGGGCTCGAGTCCCCGCTCGTGGAGCCGACCCTCGGGCCGGCGGGCTGGGTGCGGTGGGTGTGGCGCCAGCTGACGAGCATGCGGGTGGCGCTGCTGCTGCTGATGCTCCTCGCCGTCGCCGCGCTGCCGGGCGCGTTCTTCCCGCAGCAGCCGGCCGAGCCGGAGCGGGTGGCGCGCTACGTCGCCGACCACCCGGCGCTCGCCCCGTGGCTCGACCGCCTCGGGATGTTCGACGTCTACGCCTCGCCGTGGTTCGCGGCCGTGTACCTGCTGCTGTTCGTCTCGCTCGTCGGCTGCATCCTGCCGCGGGCGCGCAGCCACCTGCGGGCGCTGCGCAGCGACCCGCCCCGCGTGCCGCGGAGCCTGGCGCGCTTCCCCGTCCAGGGCCGCGCCGTCGTCGACGCCGCGCCCGCGGCGGTCCAGGAGGCCGCGCTGCGCTCCCTGCGCGGGCGGTACCGCGCCCGCGGCGAGGCGGGCAACGGCGTCCTCACCGTCCGCGCCGAGCGGGGCTACCTGCGCGAGAGCGGGAACCTCGTGTTCCACCTCGCCCTCGTCGGCGTGCTCGTGTCCGTGGCGCTCGGCCAGCTGCTCAGCCACTCCGGGCAGGTGATCCTGGTCCAAGGACGAGGGTTCGCGAACGCCGTCGTCGACTTCGACTCCTTCCGGGCCGGCGCGCTCGCCCGCGAGGCCCGGCTCACGCCCTTCACCGTGACGCTCGACTCCTTCGACGCCGTCTTCGACACCGCCACCCTGCAGCCCCGGGACTTCACGGCGCACGTCACGGTGCGCGAGGGCGCCGACGACGCGCCCACCCAGGAGACGATCAAGGTGAACCACCCGCTGCGGGTCGGCGGCTCACGCATCTATCTCAGCGGCAACGGGTACTCGCCGGCGATCACGGTGCGGGACGCCGACGGCACCGTCGCGTTCTCCGGGCCCGTCACGTTCCTGCCGCAGGACGGCGTCTACACCTCGCGCGGGGTGGTCAAGGTGCCGGACGTCGCCGCGGGGCAGGAGCAGCTCGGCTTCGTGGGCTTCCTCCTGCCGACGGCGGCGACGGACGGCACGACGCCGCGGTCCGTCTACCCGCAGCCGATCAACCCCGTGCTCGTGCTCTCGCTCTACACCGGCGACCTCGGCCTCGACGACGGCATCCCCCAGAACGTCTACGAGCTCGACACGACCCGGATGACCCTCGCGACCGACGACGACGGCGCCCCCGCGACCCTCATGCTCGCGCCGGGCGAGACCGTCGACCTGCCGGGCGGGCGCGGCACCGTGACCTTCGACGACCTGCCGCGGTTCGTCGCGCTCGACGTCCGCCAGGACCCCGCCGAGGGCTGGGTGCTGGTGTTCGCGCTCCTGGCGATCGCCGGCCTGGGACTCTCGCTGTTCGTGCCGCGGCGCCGGCTCTGGCTGCGGCTCACCGACGACGGCGAGGGCCGTACAGTGATCGAGGCCGCGGCGCTCGCGCGCGGGGACGACCCGGGTCTGCGGGCCGACCTCGACCGCGTCCTCGAGGCGGCGCGCGGCGCCGGCACGGGACCGAGCCGCACGGAACCGAGGAGCACGGAGGAGTCGTGAGCACTGCCCAGCTCGGCGCTCTCAGCACCATGATGATCTACGCCGCGATGGCGTCCTACGCGGTCGCGTTCGTCGCGTTCGCGATCGACCTGTCCGGCAGGGCCGACCGCGGGCCCGCGGGACGGCGGCGCCGGGCGGCGTCGATCGCGATGAGCACCACGTGGCTCGGGTTCGTGTTCCAGGCCGTCGGCGTCGTGCTGCGCGGCCTGGCGGCCGGGCGGGTGCCGTGGGCGAACATGTACGAGTTCACGATCGTGTTCTCCCTGGTCGCCGTCGGGGTCTTCCTCGGCTTCTCCCGGGTGCGGGACATCCGCTACCTCGGCGTCCTCGTCACGGGCCCGGCGCTGCTGGCGCTCGGCCTGGCGGTCGCCGTGCTCTACGTGGCCGCGGACGGGGTCCAGCCCGCCCTGCAGAGCTACTGGCTCCTCATCCACGTCTCCGTCGCGACGATCGCGGCGGGCGTCTTCTCCGTGGCCGCCGCGTTCTCCGTCCTCCAGCTCGCCCGGCTCTCCGCCGCCGACCGCGCGGCGCGCCGGCTCGCCGGAGACGAGGTCCGGGACGCGGTCCCCGCGGGAGTCGGCTCGGGCGGCGCCGCCGTGGCCGCCGGCG
>JBDIAU010000037.1:0-10320 GCA_039812565.1 Beutenbergiaceae bacterium | reverse complement strand
TCAGTCGGGCTCGACGCCGACGAGCTCGGCGATCGCGTCGGCGAACAGGTCGCCGCCCTTGATCTCGCTCGTCTCGTCCGGGCCGAGGACCTCGCGGGTGCCGTCGGGACGCGCCACCTGGGCGGCGCCGGCGTCGGGGCCGAGCGCGAGCACCACGAGCTCGGGGGCGGGCGTGTAGACCGCGGACGGCTCGCGCCCCTCGATGACGTCGCGGATGTTCTGCGCGACGACGGCGGCGTGCGCCCGGGCCGCGGTGGCCCGCTTGGACTCCGGCACGTCGGTGATGTCCCCGACCGCCCACACGCGGTCCTGGCCGACCACGTTCAGGTGCTCCGTGACGTGGATCCGGCCGTCCCCGCGCAGCTGCTCCCGCAGCTGGCCCTCGAGGTAGTCGGTCACGGGGCGGGAGCCGTGGCAGCGGAACCACATCTCCGCCTCGATGACCGTGCCGGCGCTCGTGGTGACGCGGAACGGCTGGTAGGCGCCGACGTCGCTCGGCGGCAGCGACGAGAGGGTCGTGCCCGTCAGGAGGGTGACGTCGCGCTGCGCCAGCTGGGCGCGGATGCCGTCGCGCAGGGCGGGGAGGTAGTCCCCGGGGAGGATGTCCTCCTCCTTCTCGACGATCGTCACGGCGACGGCCGGGAACGCCGCGGTCAGCTCGCCCGTGAGCTCGATGCCGCTCGGCCCGGCGCCCACGACGAGCACCCGCGTGCACGTCGTGAGGTCCGCGCGGGTCCGCTCGAGGCGGCCGGCGGCGAGCCGGACGGCGTCCTCGTGGAACTTGGCGGGGAACGGGTAGGCGGCGCCGGTCGCGAGGACCACGTGGTCCGCCTCGATCGCGTCCGTCGCCGAGAGCCGCACCAGGCCGGGGGAGACGGCGCGCGCACGGTCGTGCCGGACCGTGCCGCGGGTCAGGACCTTGTCGTACGGGAAGAAGACGTGCTCCTGCCACTGCGGGTCGACGGTCGCCCGCAGCGCCGCGGCGGAGTGCACGAACGCGTCCTTCGGCTCCACGAGGACGACGTCGGCGACGTCGTCCAGTGCCCTCGCCACGGCGACGCCGCCGTAGCCCCCGCCGACGACCACCACTCGCTGCGTCATCGTCCCGTCCTCACGCTCGGCGCGTCATCGCGTCCCTCGTCCCACCGTCAGGCGCGACCCTACCGCGTGGCCCGCGGGCAGGGCCGTTCCCCGGGGCGGGGGTCGGGGCGTGGTCCGGGCGCGGGCGCGCGCTACCCGATCGTCGCGATCGCCTCGCCCTGGCGGGCGGCGTCGCCCTCGGCGACGAGGAGGTGCACGACGCCGGACGCCGGCGCCGGGACCTCGACCGTCACCTTGTCGACCTGCACCTCGGCGAGGAGCTGGCCCGCGACCACCGGGGCGCCGTCGTCGACGAACCACGTCGCGACGACGCCCTCGGCGTCCGGCCGCTCCTGGGACAGGGGCGGGAACAGGACCTCGGTCATGCGCCCGCCACGCGGCGGATCGCCGCCTCGATCCGGTCCGGCCGGGGCAGCACCGCGTACTCGAGCGCGTGGGCGTACGGCACCGGGACGTCCGGGTTGCACACGCGCGCCACGGGGGCGTGGAGCAGCGTCGGGTCGGCGTCCGTCACGGTGGCGACCACCTCGCCCGAGAGCCCGAACGACTGGTAGTCCTCGTCGACGACGACGAGCCGGCCGGTCTTGGCGACGGTCGCCAGGATCGCCGCCCGGTCGAGCGGGACGAGGCTGCGCAGGTCGAGGACCTCGACGTCGATGCCCTCCGGGGCGAGCGCCTCGGCGACGTCCAGCGCGTGGTGGACCGAGAGCGAGAGGGTGACGACGCTGACGTCGGCGCCCTCCCGCGCCACCCGGGCCTTCCCGATCGGCACCTCGTACGCCTCGACCGGCACGTCCGCCGTGGCGCGGGGGTTCTTGGCCATCCACGCCAGGCCCATGACGCCCTTGTGGAACATGTAGACCACCGGGTTGTCGTCCCGGATCGCGGCCGTCATCAGGCCCTTCGCGTCGTACGGGTTGCTCGGCACGACGACCTTCATGCCGGGCAGGTGCGCGAACGTCCCCCACAGGCACTGGGAGTGCTGGGCGCCGTCGGAGTACCCGCCGCCGACCGCCGTCGTCACGACCATCGGCACCCGGACCCGGCCGCCGGACTCGAAGTGGATCTTCGCCATGTGGTTGTACATCTGGTCGAGGCAGACGCCCATGAAGTCGGCGAACATGAGCTCGGCGACCGGGCGCATGCCCTCGGTGGCCGCCCCGATCGCCAGGCCGAGGAACGCGGTCTCCGAGATCGGGGTGTCGATCACGCGGGCCGGGCCGTAGGTGGCGAGCAGGCCCGTGGTCGAGCCGAAGATCCCGCCGTAGGCCCCGACGTCCTCACCCAGGTAGACGACGCTCGGGTCGCGTGCCATCTCCAGGTCGATGGCCTCGACCATCGCCCGGGCCGTGGTGAGCCGGTGCGTCTGCGGCGCCGTCGGCGCGGCGGGCGCGTCCATGACAGTCATCTCGCCCTCCTTCAGGCGAACACGTAGGAGCGGGCCGTGGCCGGGTCGGGCACCGGGCTCGCCTTGGCGAACGCGACGGCCTCCTCGACCCGGGTGCGGGCGTCGTCGCGGGCCGCGGCGACGGCGTCGTCGTCGAGCACGCCGGCCTCCCGCAGCCGGCTCTCGTACGCCGGGATCGGGTCACGCGCGGGCAGCTCGGCGAGCTCGGGGCGGTAGCCCTGGGCGTCGCCCTCGAAGTGACCCCAGAGCCGCAGGGTGTGCACCTCGAGCAGGGACGGGCCCTCGCCCGCCCGGGCGCGGGCGACGGCGCGGCCGGCCGCCTCCCACACGGCGTCGACGTCGTTGTCCTCGATGCGCTCGCCCGGGATGCCGTAGCCCGCGGCGCGGTCGGCGTTGCTCGGCACGGCCGTCGACGCGGAGCGCGGCACGGAGATGCCCCAGTCGTTGTCCTCGACGACGAAGACCACGGGCAGGTGCCACAGGGCCGCCAGGTTGAGGGACTCGTGGAACGCGCCCTGGTTCGCCGCACCCTCGCCGGTCACCGCGACCGCCACGCGGTCGGAGCCGGCGCGCTGGAACGCGAACGCCATGCCGAGCGCCGGCGGGTACCCCTCGGCGATGATCCCGGAGCAGGAGAAGTGCGTGGCCGGGTCGAACAGGTGCATGTGCCCGCCGCGGCCGCGGCCGAGGCCGTCCACCCGCCCGAAGATCTCCGCGGCCATCGTCCGCAGGTCCATGCCGTGCGCGATCGCGAGGTGGTGGGGACGGTGCGTGGCGGTGAGGGCGTCGTCCGTGCGCAGGTGCGCGCACACGCCCGCGGCGACCGGCTCCTGCCCGGCCGCCAGGTGCATCTCGCCGGGGATCAGCCCCTTGCCGATGTCGAAGCCGGGCCCCTTGTCCGCGTGGTACTCCCTGAGGATGGCCTCCTCGAAGGTCCGCGCGAGGAGCATGGTGCGGTAGAGCCCGAGGCGGGTCGGCGCGTCGAGCGCGCCGGGGACCGGGGGCGACGTCGTCGTCGTGCTCATGTCCGTCTCCTGGTCGCAGTGGTGGCACCCCACCGTCCCTCGCGCCCGGCCGGGCGGCAACGGCAGGTTTTCAGATGGCGATAGAGCGGCGGGCGACCGCCGCGGGACGGTCGCTCGCGGCTCACGCGGACGGCGCGAGCGCGAGGGCGATCCGGCCGGCGGCCCGCCGCACGGGCGACGGCGCGGCGACGACGGCGCTCAGCCGGGTCGCCGGCACGGACACGGCGACGGCGGCCACGGTGCCGGCCAGCGGCACGGCCGCGGCGACGCAGCAGGTCCCGAGCACGTACTCCTCGCGGTCGACGGCCAGGCCGGCCGCGCTGCCCAGGCAGCGCGCGAGCACCCGAGGGTCGGTGATCGTGTGGGCGGTGAGGTCCGCGAGCTCGTGCCGGGTGAGGTAGTCGCGTCGCTCCGCCGCGCCGAGGGTCCCGAGGATCGCCTTGCCGAGGGCGGTCGCGTGGCCGGCCAGGCGGAAGTCGACCCACTCGTCGACGCGCGGCGCCTCCCCGGAGTCCACCACCTGGGGCACGAGGATCTCGCCGTCCTCGAGCACGGCCAGGTACGCGGCCGCGTGGAGCTCCTCGTGGAGCCGCGCCAGGGCGGGCTGCACGCGGGCGGTCCGGGCGGCGGCGCCCGCCGGGTCGCCGAGGGAGAGGAGACGCTCCCCGAGCACGTAGAGGTGGTCGACGCGGCGCAGGTACCCCTCGTGGACGAGGGTCTGCAGCAGGTGGTAGGTGGTCGGCAGCGCGAGCCCGGTGCGTCGGGAGAGCGACTTCGCGGACAGCGGCGTGCCCGCCGCGCCGACCTCGTCGATGAGGTGGAGCGCGCGCTGGACGGACGAGATGAGGGTCGGGTGCGAGCCCACGCGGACCTCCCGCTGCCACGGTAGGCCGCGCCTCGTCGGCCGGCAGGCGAATCGTGCGGCCCGGGCGTCGTACCCGGTGAAGTCCCAGGGCACGGGCGGGCCGGACGGTAGGGTGCCGCGGGTGACCGGCCACC
Source organism: Beutenbergiaceae bacterium (assembly GCA_039812565.1). Lineage (GTDB taxonomy): Bacteria > Actinomycetota > Actinomycetes > Actinomycetales > JAHECE01 > JAHECE01. The sequence continues at coordinate 5,787 of JBDIAU010000037.1, read as the reverse complement.
CCCGACCCGCGGACGCGGCGCTCGCGGTCGCGACCCGCGGCCCGGTCCTCGTGGTCGGGACGGGGCTGATCGGCGCGAGCGTCGGCCTCGGCCTCACCACCCGGGGCGTGGAGGTGACGCTCCGGGACGCCAGCCCGACGGCGCTCGCCCTGGCCCGCGACGTCGGCGCCGGCCGTCCGGCCGGGCCCGGGGACGCCGAGCCCGCCCTCGTGGTCGTGGCGACGCCGCCCGACGTCGTCGCCCGCACCGTCGCCGAGGCGCTGCGCGCCTACCCGACGGCGGTCGTCACGGACGTCGCGAGCGTGAAGTCCGCGGTGCTCGACGCCCTCGCCGCGATGGAGCCCGACGAGCGCCCGGGCTGGCAGCGGTACGTCGGCTCGCACCCGATGGCCGGGCGGGAGCGCTCGGGCGCGGCCGCCGCCACGGCCGACCTGTTCGCCACCCGGCCCTGGGTGATCGCCGACGGCGGCACGAGCGGACCTGCGGCGGTGCTCGCCGTCCGCGCGCTCGCCACCGACCTCGGCGCCGTTCCGGTCGAGCTGAGCCCGTCGGAGCACGACGAGGCGGTGGCACTCGTCTCGCACCTGCCGCAGGTGGCGGCGTCGCTGGTGGCGGCCCAGCTGGCCGAGGCGCCGGAGACGGCGCTCGCCCTGGCCGGGCAGGGCCTGCGCGACGTCACACGGATCGCGGCGAGCGACCCGCTGCTGTGGGCGACGATCCTCGCCGGCAACGCCGGCCGCGTGGCGCACGCGCTGCGCGGCGTCCAGGACGGCCTCGCCCGGCTCCTCCCGGCGCTCGAGGCCGCAGCCGCCCAGGGCCCGGAGGCGCCCGGCGTCCTGCACACGCTCGCCGGCGCGATCGCCGCCGGGAACGCCGGTGTCGCCCGGGTCCCCGGCAAGCACGGCGGCGCCCCGCGGCGCTACGGCGAGGTGACCGTCCTGGTCCCGGACCGCCCGGGCGAGCTCGGCCGCCTGTTCGGCGAGGTGGGGGAGATCGGCGTGAACATCGAAGACCTGACGATCGAGCACTCGCCGCGGCAGCGCGTCGGCCTGGCCACCCTCGCCGTCGTGCCCGCGGTCGTCTCGACCCTGGAAGAGGCCCTGGAGCAGCGCGGATGGCGGGTGGTGTACCGATGACGGGCATGGTCATCGCGATCGACGGGCCCTCGGGCTCGGGCAAGTCGACGATCAGCCGCACCGTGGCGGCGCAACTGGGCCTGGCCTACCTCGACACGGGGGCGATGTACCGGGCCGCCACGTGGTGGTGCCTCGACCAGGGCATCCCGCTCGGGGACGGGGACGCCGTCGCGGACGCCGTCGCGACGATGCCTCTCGAGATGGTCATGGACCCCGCCGCGCCGGCGGTGCGGCTCGGCCACACGGACGTCACCGGGGCGATCCGCGGCACCGACATCGCGACGGCGGTCTCCCGCGTGGCGACGAACCTCGCCGTCCGGGCGGTGCTCGTCACCCGGCAGCGCGAGCTCATCGCGCACGAGACGCACGGCGGCTTCTCGGGCGGACGCGGCGTCGTCGCCGAGGGCCGGGACATCACCACGGTGGTGGCGCCCGACGCGCACGTGCGCATCCTCCTCACGGCCTCGGAGACCGCCCGCCTGGCGCGGCGCGCCCGGGAGGTCCACGGCGCCGACGACGCCGCGGCGCTCGCGGCGACCGCCGACCAGGTGCTGCGCCGCGACCGGGACGACTCGACCGTCGCCACCTTCCTGGCCGCTGCCGACGGCGTGACCACGGTGGACTCCTCGCACCTCAGCCTCGAGGAGACGGTGGCCGCCGTCCGCGGCCTGGTGGACGAGGTGCTCGCATGAGCGAGGAGAAGAGCCCGAAGGCGGCCGCCCCCGCGGGGCAGAAGCTCCGCCCCGAGGACGTCGTGCGGTGGGGGCCGATCTGGGGCCGGCGCGTCGGGCAGGTGCTCGACCACGTGGTCTGGAGCACCACGGTCATCGGCCGCGGCAACGTCCCGCGGACCGGTCCGGTCATCCTCGCGGCGAACCACACCGGCGTGATCGACGGGCCCGTGCTGCACGGCGCCAGCCCGCGCGGCTCGCACATCATCGTCAAGCAGGAGATGTTCTCGGGCTTCCTCGGCCACGTCCTCACCTACTCGGGCCAGATCCCCGTCGACCGGCGCAGCGGCCGCGCCGCCCTGCAGGCGGCCCTCGCGCTGCTCGAGGAGGGCCGCGTGGTCGGCATCTTCCCCGAGGGCACCCGCGGCTCCGGCAAGGTAGCGACGGCCCAGGCCGGGATCGCCTGGCTCGCGGTGCGCTCCGGCGCTCCCGTGGTGCCGGTCGCGATCCTCGGCACCCGCCCCACGGGAGCGGGAGTCGGCCACGTGCCGAAGTTCCGCTCCCGCCTCCACGTCGTGTTCGGGCGCCCGTTCCAGGCCGTGCCCGAGGACGCCGGCACCGGCCGCGAGGCCCTCGCCGCCGCGATGGAGACCATCCAGGCCGGGCTCGCCGAGCATGTCCGGGCCGCGACCGAGGTCACGGGCGTGGACCTGCCCGACGACGCCGCCACGGTCGACGTCGACGCGGCGGTCGAGGTGCCGGCCGCCGAGCCGGCCGGGCACGCGGTCACGGTGTCCCGGCGGATCGGCGCGCCGCCGGAGGCCGTGTGGGCCGTCCTCACCGACATCGAGAACGAGGCGGAGAACCTGCGCGCGGTCACCCGCGCCGAGGTGCTCACCGAGGGGCCGTACGCCGTCGGGACGCGGTGGCGGGAGACCCGCCGCATCCTCGGCCGCAGCGACACCCAGGAGCTGTGGGTCACCGTCGTGGAGGAGAACCGCCGCACCGTCATCGAGGCGGAGTCGCGCGGGACCCGCTACTGGACCACGGTCAGCCTCGAGCCCGAGGACCTCGGCACCCGCGTCGAGATGACGTTCGAGGCGCGCACGGCGAGCCCGCGCCGCGGAGAGCGGCTCGCCTGGCGGGTGCTCGGCCCGCTGGGTGCCCGCGCCGCGCGCCGGATGCTCGAGCAGGACCTCGAGGACGTCGAGGCGGTGGCGGCGCGTCGGGGGCACCCCGCCTGAGCCGGGAGAATGACCGCGTGAGCACACCCGATCTGCCCGACGACGCCCCCGCGCGCCACGCCGCCCCGCCGCCCGCCGACGACGCGGAGGAGTCGCGCCGCGCCGAGGCGTTGCGGGCCGGCCTGGCCGAGTACGCCCTCGACGACGCCGACCTCGACCTCCTCGAGGGCGGCGCCGAGGGCGGCCCGGAGGCGGCGGACGAGGCGCCGCTGCCCGTGCTCGCCGTCATCGGCCGCCCGAACGTGGGCAAGTCGACCCTCGTCAACCGCATCCTCGGCCGCCGCGAGGCGGTCGTCCAGGACGTGCCGGGCGTGACCCGGGACCGGGTGACGTACCCGGCGGAGTGGGCCGGGCGTCGCTTCCTGGTCGTCGACACCGGCGGGTGGGAGAAGGACGCACGCGGCCTGCAGGCGAGGGTCGCGGAGCAGGCGGAGGTCGCGATCACGCTCGCGGACGCCGTCGTGCTCGTCGTCGACGCCGTCGTCGGGCCCACGGCGACGGACGAGCAGGTGGTCCGGATCCTGCGGCGCTCCGGCAAGCCGGTGGTCCTCGCCGCGAACAAGGTGGACAACCAGCGCCAGGAGGCCGACGCCACCGCGCTGTGGTCCCTCGGGCTGGGCGAGCCGTACCCGGTCTCGGCGCTGCACGGGCGCGGCTCGGGCGACCTGCTCGACGCGGTGCTGGACGTGCTCCCGGAGGTCTCGGGGGTCGGCTCGGCGATCCCGGTCGGGCCGCGCCGGGTCGCGCTCCTCGGGCGTCCGAACGTCGGCAAGTCGTCGCTGCTCAACGCCCTGGCGGGCGCGCAGCGCGTGGTGGTCGACGACGTCGCGGGGACCACGCGCGACCCGGTCGACGAGCTCGTCGAGCTCGGTGGCCGGCCCTGGTGGTTCGTCGACACCGCCGGCATCCGCCGCCGCGTCCACCAGACCCAGGGGGCGGACTTCTACGCCTCCCTGCGCACCCAGGCGGCGCTCGAGAAGGCCGAGGTCGCCATCGTCCTCGTCGACGCGAGCGTGACCCTGAGCGAGCAGGACACCCGCGTCATCCAGCAGGTCATCGACGCCGGCCGCGCGCTCGTCCTGGCGTTCAACAAGTGGGACCTCGTCGACGACGAGCGCCGCGCCATCCTCGAGCGGCAGATCGAGCAGGACCTCGTCCAGGTGCAGTGGGCGCCGCGGGTGAACGTCTCCGCGCGGACGCGCTGGCACGTCGACAAGCTGGTCCGGGCCCTCGACGTGGCGCTCGAGTCGTGGGACGAGCGCGTCCCGACCGGGCGCCTCAACGCCTTCCTCGGCGAGCTCAGCGCCGCGCACCCGCACCCCGTGCGCGGCGGGAAGCAGCCCCGGATCCTGTTCGCGACCCAGGCCAGCACCCGGCCGCCGCGCTTCGTCGTGTTCGCCACGGGGTTCCTCGAGGCGGGCTACCGGCGCTTCGTCGAGCGTCGCCTGCGCGAGACCTTCGACTTCCGCGGCACGCCGATCGAGATCAGCGTCCGGGTCCGGGAGAAGCGCCGCCGATGACGCGGCCCGGGGGCGCACGGTGGACGCGGTGAGCGTCGGGCAGGGCGGGCCGGTCGAGCCCCTGCGCGCCCAGCCGCGCCTGCTGCGCTGGGGCCTGCCCCGCGACCCCGTCGCGACGCGGCACCTCACCGCGTTCGTCGTCACCACGGTCCTCACGGTGATGGTGACCCGTGGGCTGCTCGCCGCCACGGGCTTCCCGCAGCTGGGCGGCGACGGCCTGCACGTCGCGCACGTGCTGTGGGGCGGCCTGCTCCTGGCCGTCGCCGTGCTCCTGCTCGTCTCTTTCGCGGGGCCGGTGGTGCGGCCCGTCGGCGCCGTCGTCGGCGGCATCGGGTTCGGCCTGTTCATCGACGAGATCGGCAAGTTCCTCACCGACGACAACGACTACTTCTACGCGCCGTCGTTCGCCCTCATGTACCTCACGCTCGTGGCGCTCGTGCTGGGCGCGGACTGGCTGCACCGCCGTCACGCCCATCATCCCGCCGAGCACCTGGCGGGCGCCGTCGACTACGCCGTCGGCGGCGTGGTGGGCGGGCTCAGCGCCCGCTCGCGGGCCGACGCCGAGCGGCTCCTCGAGCTGGGCGCCGGCGCCCGGGAGGTCGAGCAGGTCCGCGCCCTGCTGGGCGCGATCCCCGACGACGACGCCGAGCTCCCGGACCCGGTGGCGGCCCTCGGCCGCCGGCTCAGCGCCGCGGTGCGCCGGGTGGTGCGCTCCGGCTGGTCGACGACGGTCACGCTCGCGCTGCTCGCGGGGAGCATCCTCGGCTCGTTCGCCGCGCTGAGCGCGAGCGTCGAGGCGGCACGCGAGCAGGGCGTGGCGTGGTTCGTCCTCGTCGGGCTCGTGACCGCGGTGGTGGGGGCGTCGTTCGCGCTGCGCGGCGTCGTCGTGCTGCACCGCGACCGCGTGGGCGCGTACCTGTGGTTCCGACGCGCGGCGCTGCTCAGCCTGCTCGTGACCCAGGTGGCTGTCCTGCGCTTCGCGCCCCTGGTCGGGGCGGTCGGGATCGCGCTGGACGTCGCGGTGCTCGGCGTCGTGGCGGGCGAGCGCTGGCGCGTGCGGGCGGATGCCCGCGACGCGCGGCGGCGGGGCGAGCGGTAAGGCGGCGCGGCCGGCGCGCCGTCTGTGGACGAGGGGGAGGCGGGCTGACCGTGTGGCGAGGACGAGGCGAGCGGCGCCGGCCTGCACTGCGACGGGCGGCCGCGGTGCTCCTGGCGG
>JBDIAU010000036.1:0-10386 GCA_039812565.1 Beutenbergiaceae bacterium | reverse complement strand
GCCGCAGCGACGGCCGCCCGCTCTCGCACCAGCGCGTCCCGCTCGGCGAACCGGGCGTCGAGCGCGCGAGCCGCCTCCCGGGCGGCCCGCGCCGACTCGGCTCGGGCGAGCGCCGCCGCCTCGGCCGTCTCCGCGGCCGCCACCCGCGCCTCCAGCGAGCCGAGGACGTCGCCGACCAGGGAGCGGACCTTCGAAGCCTCCGGCTCCGCGGTCATCTCCTCGAGCTGGGCGAGCCGGTCCGCGAGCAGGTCGACCTCGCCGGGAGTGTCCTGCGGGCCGCCCCCGGGCCCGACCCCCACCGCGTCGCGGGCGCTGCGCACCACCGCCGTGATCGCGCCGACGACGCTCTCGCGGGTGCGCTCGGCCGCCCGCCGCGCCTCGCGCGCCGCGACGGCGAGCTCCTCCTGCAGCCGCTGGTACACGTCGGTGCCGAAGAGTCGCTGCAGGAGCGGGCGCCGCTCGTCGGGCGCCGCGCGGAGGAAGGCGGCGAACTCACCCTGGGGCAGCACGACGGTCTGGACGAACTGCTCCCGGCTGAGCCCGACCACCCGCGCGAGCTCGGCGTCGGCCTCGCCCACCCGCGTCGAGACCGGCTGCCCGCCGGGCTCGTCCGGGTCGGTGAGCCGCCAGAGCAGGACCTTCGCGGGCTCCTTCGTCGTGCCCGTGCCCCGCTGCTTGGGCCGCAGGTGCTCGGGCGAGCGGCGTACCCGGTAGATCCCCGCGGTGGTCTCGAGCACGAGCTCGACGAACGGCTCGACGCCGGGTGCGGCGTGACCCGAGACGAGGCGTTCCGTGCTCGTGGTCGTGCCCGCGGTCCGGCCGTAGAGCGCGAAGACCACCGCGTCGATGACGGTGGACTTGCCCGCCCCGGTCGGCCCCTCGAGGAGGAACAGCCCGCTCGCCCCCAGCGCGGCGAGGTCGATCGTGTGCTCGTCGGGGAACGGGCCGATGGCACGCAGGGTGAGCCGGTGGAGGCGCATCAGCGGGTCTCCGCCGTCGCGGCCAGGGCCGCCTCGTACGCGGCCCGCAGCGCGGCCACCTCGGCCGGCGTCGCCGCCCGGCCGCCGACGTCGGCCACGAACCGGGCCGCGACCTCGAGCGGGTCGTGGGCCGGGTCGACGGCCGCGCGACCCGTCGTCGTGGTCGCGGCGCGCCCCGGCCGGTGCTGCACCACCAGGGCGTGCGGGAACCTCCGCACGACCTGTCCGTACAGGTCGAGGGGCCGGGCGTCGTCGGTGACCACGACGCGCACCCACGCGTCGGCGACGTCGTCGTACCCGCGGCCGAGGAGCTCCTCGAGCGTCCCCGTCACGTCCGCGAGCGGCCGGGGCACCGGCGCCGGGACGAGCTCGACACCGACGACGCCCCCGGGTCCCAGCTCGACGAGCGCGCTGGACTTGCGGTGCGTGCGCTCGGAGAACGAGTAGGCCAGGGGAGAGCCCGCGTAGCGGACGACGGCGCCCGCCGCGCCGTCGTCCGTTCGCCCCGTCCGGATCCGCTGCGGGCCGTGGAGGTGCCCCAGGGCCACGTAGGCGACGGCGTCGCCCGCGGTGAGCAGGTGTGCGGGCGCCGAGTCGACGCCGCCGACGCGGATGTCGCGCTCGGACTCGCTGGCCTCCCCGCCGACGACGAACGCGTGCGCCATGACGACCGCCGGCACCCGGGGCCCGCCGCCCGAGCGCCGCGCCGCGAGGTCGGCCGAGACCCGGCGCATCGCCGCGCCGAGCACCGCCGCGTGCGACCGGCCGAGCGGCTCGCCGGGCTCCGGCGCCAGGGTGTGCCGCGCCACCTCGGGCTCGAGGTACGGCAGTGCGTAGACCAGCCCGGCGGCGCCGCCGTCCGGCGCCGGCACGACGACGGGGGCGCCGACGTCGGCCGCGTCCGCCCGCACCCGGACGCGCTCGGTGAAGAGCCGGGCGCCGAAGCCGAGCCGCACGGCCGAGTCGTGGTTGCCGGGCGTCACGACGACGTGGGTGTGCTCCGCGAGGCGGCGCAGCGTCTCGCCGAGCAGCTCGACGGCGGGCACGGGCGGGACGGCGCGGTCGTAGACGTCCCCGGCCACGAGGACGGCGTCCACCGCCGCCTCGCGGGCCGTCTCGACGAGGTGCTCGAGGAACGCCGCCTGGTGGTCGAGCAGGTCGACGCCGTGCAGGCTGCGCCCGAGGTGCCAGTCCGACGTGTGGAGGATCCGCATGGCCCGGACGCTAGGACCGACCACCGACATCGCCGACGGCGGCGAGCACCGCGTCGTGGAGCAGCCCGTTCGTCGCCACCGCGTTGCCGCCGTGCGGACCCGCCGCGCCCGCCAGCGAGGTGAACCGCCCGCCCGCCTCCGTGACGATCGGGACGAGCGCGGCCATGTCGTACAGCGCGAGCTCCGGCTCGGCCGCGATGTCCACGGCCCCCTCGGCGACGAGCATGTACGACCAGAAGTCGCCGTACGCGCGGGTGCGCCACACCCGGCGCGTCAGGTCGAGGAACCGGTCGAGGTCCCCGCGCGCCTCCCAGCCCGCGAGGCTGGCGTAGGAGAGCGAGGCGTCGCCGAGCTCGCGCACGCCGGAGACCGCGAGCCGCGTGGCGCTGGTGAGCGACCGGCCGGTCCACGCGCCCGACCCCTCCGCGCCCCACCACCGACGCCCCAGGGCCGGTGCGCTGACGACGCCGAGGACGGGCCTGCCCTCCTCGAGCAGGGCGATGAGCGTGGCCCACACCGGCACGCCGCGGACGAAGTTCTTGGTGCCGTCGATCGGGTCCAGCACCCACTGCCGCGGGCCGTGCCCGGTGCTCCCGCGCTCCTCGCCGAGGATCGCGTCGCGCGTGCGGGACCGTCCGAGGACGGAGCGCACGAGGTCCTCCGCGGCCCGGTCGGCGTCCGTGACCGGCGTGGTGTCGGGCTTCGACTCGACGACCAGGTCCCGGGACCGGAACCGCGACATCGTGAGGGCGTCCACCTGGTCGGCGAGGACCAGGGCGAGGCGGAGGTCGTCGCCGTGTGAGGCGTGGGGGAGCATGCTCGGCACGCTACCGGCGCCTCACCGCGATTCCGTGTCGTCACCCCCGGCGCGGCTCGCGAGAAGTCGTCGGAACGACGCCAGGCGGGCCTGCCCGGCCTCCCCGGCGGCGCCGGAGGCCACCCAGTCGTCGAGCGCGCAGTCGGGGGCGTCGTCGGCGTGCGTGCACCCTCGCGGGCACCGCTCGGCGGCGACCGCGGCGAGGTCTTCGAAGGCGGCGAGCAGGTCGTCCGGCCCGACGTGCGCGAGGCCGAACGACCGCACGCCGGGGGTGTCGACCACCCAGCCGCCGCCCGGCAGGGCGAGGGCCACGGCGGAGCTGGAGGTGTGCCGTCCCCGGCCCGTCACCACGTTGACGTCGCCCGTCGCCCGGTCCGCGGCGGGGACGAGCGCGTTCACGATCGTCGACTTGCCGACGCCGGAGTGCCCGACGAGCACCGACACGTGCCCCGTGAGCCGCTCCCGGACGGTCTCGAGGCCCACGAGCCCGTCGGGTCCCCGTGAGGTGACGAGCGCCGGCACGTCGAGCGCCGCGTAGCCGGCGAGGAACGGCCCCGGGTCGGCGAGGTCGGCCTTGGTGAGCAGCAGGACCGGGGTCATCCCGGCGTCGTACGCGGCGACGAGGCAGCGGTCGACCATCCGCGATCGGGGTTCCGGGTTGGCCAGCGCGGTGACGACGACGAGCTGGTCGGCGTTGGCGACGAGCACGCGCTCGGCGGGGTCGACGTCGTCCGCGGAGCGGCGCAGGGCCGTGGTGCGCGGCCGGACGCGCACCACGCGGGCGAGCGTGCCCGGCGCCCCGCTGACGTCGCCGACGAGGTCGACGCGGTCCCCGACGACGACGGCGCCCGTGCGGCCGAGCTCGCGCGCCTTGACCGCGGTGACCCGGGAGCCGTCGTCGCGCAGGACGGCGAAGCGGCCGCGGTCGACGGCCGTCACGAGACCGGGGACGGCGTCGGCGTGGGCCGGCCGGACCTTCGTCCGCGGCCGCGTCCCCCGCGGGTTCGGCCGCACCCGGACGCGGGGGTCCTCGCCGTCGTGGCGCTGGCTCACGTCGCGGCGGTCGCCGGCGCGGCGGCGAGCATCGCCGCCCACTGCGCGGGGAAGTCGGGGAGGGTCTTGGCCGTCGTCGCGACGTCCTCGACGAGGACGCCGGGCACGCGCAGGCCGAGGATCGCGCCGAAGGTCGCCATCCGGTGGTCGTGGTACGTGCGCACCGTGCCGCCGTGGAGCGGCGCGGGCGTCACGACGATCCCGTCCGCGGTCTCCCGAGCCTCGCCGCCGAGGCGCCGGATCTCGGCGACGATCGCGGCGAGCCGGTCGGTCTCGTGCCCGCGCAGGTGCGCGATGCCTCGCAGCCTGCTCGGCGTGGTGGCGAGGGCGGCGAGGGCGGCGACCGTCGGGGCGAGCTCGCCGCCGTCGCGCAGGTCGACGTCGAGGCCGAGCACCGTGCCGTCGCCGGTCACGGTGAGGCCGTCGGGCCCGAGGGCCGCGTGCCCGCCCATCCGGGTGAGCAGGCCGCGCAGCAGGTCCCCGGCCTGCGTCGTCGTCGCCGGCCAGCCCGGGACGGTGACCCGGCCGCCCGCCACGAGCGCGGCGGCGAGGAACGGCCCGGCGTTGGACAGGTCGGGCTCGACGTCGACACGGCCGCCTGCCACCGGGCCGGGCTCGACCCGCCAGCGCCCCGGCGTCCCGTCGTCGACCGTCACGCCGCGCTCGCGCAGGACGGCGACGGTCATCGCGATGTGCGGCAGGCTCGGCAGCGGGCCGCCCTCGTGCCGCAGGTCCAGGCCGCGCGTGAACCGTGGCGCCGAGAGCAGCAGGGCCGAGACGAACTGGCTCGACGCCGAGGCGTCGACGGCGACGACGCCGCCCTCGACGGCGCCCGCGCCGTGCACGGTGACGGGCAGCCTCCCGGGCGCCCCGTGCTCGGTGACGACGACGCCGAGGTCGCGCAGGGCGCCGAGCACCGGGGCCATCGGGCGCTCCCGGGCCCGCGGGTCGCCGTCGAGCGTCACGTCCCCGTCGGCGAGCCCGGCGAGCGGGGCGACGAAGCGCATCACCGTGCCGGCCAGGCCGCAGTCGATGCTCGCCGGCCCGCGCAGCGGGGCCGGGGTGACGAGGAGGTCGGCGCCCTCGGGGTCGGGCCGACCGGCGTCGTCGGCGGCGTCGACCGTGACGCCGAGCGCCCGCAGCGCGCCGACCATGAGGGCCGCGTCGCGCGAGTGCAGGGGGGCGTGGACGTGCGTCGGCGCGTCGGCCAGCGCCGCGAGGGGGAGCAGCCGGTTGGTCAGCGACTTCGACCCCGGCACGGGGACGACGGCGTCGAGGCGGCCGGACGCCACGGGCGCCGGCCAGGGGTCGGGCCAGGCCGGCGTGGTCGGGCGGGTCGCGGGCATGGCCGCAGGTTAGCGGCGGCCGGCTACGAGGAGGCGGCCGCCTTGGCGCGGGCCTCCCGGGCGTGCTGGACCCGCCAGCCGAGGGACGGCTTGCCCGCGGTGTCGGCGCCCGCGATGAGCAGGCCACCGACGAGGGCGCCGGCGCGCAGCAGGCCCTGGAGCCGCTCCTGGCGCTGGATGCTGCCGTGCGCCGCCCAGACCGGGTTCTTCAGGAGCGCCGCGGGGACCGCGACGGCGGCGAGGGTGAAGGCGGCGAGGCGGGGCGCCTTGCCCTTGGCGAGCAGGACCGCCGCGGCGACGGTGACGGCCCCGGACACCCGCACGAGGAGCTCCGGGTCGTCGGGGACGCCGAGACGCTGGGTGACCTTGGTGATCGTCGGCCTGAGCCGCTCCATGCGGGCGACGTGGACCTCCGGGTGGCGGACGGCGTCGAGACCGTCCGCGAGGAAGGTGGCGGCGAGCAGCGGGCGGGCGACGGCGCGCAGAACGGTCATGCCTCATTGCTACCGCACCGGCGGGCGCTGTGCGAGGCCGATCCGGGACGGGCTGGGTGCGACGCCGGTGCGGGTGGGAGGAATAGCGCCGGAGCCGCACGTCGTTGAGCAGTGCGTGACCTGCGTCCTGGCCCCCTCGCCGCCGGCCCCGACCCCGGGCGCACTAGGCTCGTGGGCGATGAGCACGCAGCCGGACCGGGACGAGCCGGTGCCCCCGGGGCCCGACGAGGCCCCCGCCGAGGGCGCCGCGCCCGACGAGCGGGCGACCGAGACGGACGCCCAGCGTGCCCGGCGGTTCGAGGACGAGGCCCTGCCCTACCTGGACCAGCTGTACTCGGCCGCCCTGCGGATGACGCGCAACCCGTCCGACGCCGAGGACCTGGTCCAGGAGACGTTCGCGAAGGCGTTCGCGGCCTTCCACCAGTACCGGCCCGGGACGAACCTCAAGGCGTGGCTGTACCGCATCATGACCAACGCCTTCATCAACTCCTACCGGAAGAAGCAGCGTGAGCCGCTGCAGTCCGACGCGGAGGAGATCGAGGACTGGCAGATCCACCGAGCCGCGTCCCACACGTCGACCGGCCTGCGCTCGGCGGAGATGGAGGCGCTCGACCGCCTCCCGGACTCCGAGATCCGCGACGCCTTCGCCCAGCTCCCCGAGGACTTCCGCCTCGCCGTCTACCTCGCCGACGTCGAGGGGTTCGCGTACAAGGAGATCGCCGAGATCATGGGCACGCCGATCGGGACGGTGATGTCCCGGCTCCACCGCGGTCGTCGGGCGCTGCGCGAGCTGCTCGCCGACCATGCCCGCTCGCTCGGCATGCGTGTCGGGGAGGACACATGAGCGCGACCAGCCCGGACCGAGCCGCGGGCGACGCGGCCCGCCCCGCCGAGGGACCGTGCGGGTGCGACGAGGCGCTCGCCCGGCTCTTCGAGTACCTCGACGCCGAGCTGCCGGAGCCGGACTGCCTCCGGCTCGCCGCCCACCTCGCCGTCTGCGACCACTGCCTCGACGCGGCGAGCGCCGAGAAGCACCTGCGGGCGCTGCTGCGCCGCAGCTGCGTCGAGCGAGCCCCGGAGGAGCTGCGCGTCCGGGTCGTCACGCAGCTGACCGTCCTGCGGGTCCAGACCCGGCGCGTGCTGCCCTGACCGTCACTCAGCGCCCGAGTGGCAGCCAGTCCAGGACGGTCCGGATCGCGGGGTCCCAGTGCGCCCAGTCGTGCGCCCCGGGGCCGAACCGCGTGGTGAGCGGCAGCCCGCGCGCCTGCGCGCGGGCCGCGAACCGCAGGTTGTCGGCGTAGAGGTCGTCGTCGTCGCCGCAGGTCACGAGCAGGTCGGGGAGGGTCGCGGGGTCGGCGCCCGCCACGAGCGTCAGCAGGTCGTCGGGCGTCCCGGCGACGCTCACGCCGTCGAAGGCCCGGTGGTCGACGTCGAGGTACTCCGGCGCCCGGGTGCGTTGGAGCCCGACGACATCGAGCGCGCCGGACAAGGAGGCGGCCGCGGCGAACCGGCCGGGGTGGCGCAGCGCCCACTTCAGCGCGCCGTAGCCGCCCATCGACACCCCGGCCACGAACGTGTCCTCGCGCCGCTGCGAGAGACGGAAGAAGCCCTGGGCGACGGCGGGCAGCTCCTCGGTCAGGAACGTCCAGTACCGCAGGCCGCGGGTCTCGTCCATGTAGAACGACCGGTGCGCCTGGGGCATCACGACGGCGAGGCCGAGCGGCTCGACGTAACGCTCGAGCGACGTGCGGCGCACCCAGACCGTGTCGTCGTCGCTGAGCCCGTGGAGCAGGTAGAGCGTGGGGTGGCCCGGCGACGCCTGGGCGGGCGTGCGAGCGGCGGGGCCCTCGGGGAGCAGCACCGTCATGCTCGTGCTGAGCCCGAGCACCTCCGAGAAGAAGTCGCAGCGGACGAGCGCCACGATCGCACCTCCCGTGCGCGGCAGGGCCCGCGAACGGGCCCGGCGCGGTCAGGCGTTGGGACGGCGGCCGTGGTTCGCCGCGCTCTTCTTGCGGGTCTTGCGCTTGTTCGAGCGCTTGCTCACGCGTGCTCCCTCGGGTTCGGCCCGGCGTCGGACCGGGCGGGACGGGCCCCGGCGGGAAGCCGGGGACGATGACGCGGGCCATCGTGGCACAGCGCCGCCGTGGGCGCCCGCCCGGTGGCCGTGGGCGTCCGCCCGCCCGGCGCGGGCCCGGGGGCGCTGTCGGCGCGACGCCGTACCCTGACCTGGCGATGACTCCCACCCTGTTCGACGACCTCCCCCTCCCCGGCATCCCCGCCTCGGGCCCGACGCGCCTGCCGGCCGTCGTGCCCCCGCGCGGCGGCGAGCCCGCCGACGGCGTCCCGGCCGACGCCGCGGCGTCGGGCCGCGACTCCCACGCCTCCCGGGAGGAGGCCGCGGCGGCGCTGCTCGCCGGCCTCAACCCGCCGCAGCGGGCGGCGGTCGTCCACACGGGTGGGCCGCTCCTCATCGTCGCGGGCGCGGGGTCCGGCAAGACGCGGGTCCTCACGCACCGCATCGCCTACCTCCTGCAGACCCGCCGCGCGCGGCCCGGCGAGATCCTCGCCATCACGTTCACCAACAAGGCCGCGGCCGAGATGCGCGAGCGGGTCGAGTCGTTGGTCGGCGGAGCCGCGCGGGCGATGTGGGTCTCCACGTTCCACAGCGCGTGCGTGCGGATCCTGCGCCGCGAGGCCGGCACCCTGGGGCTGCGCTCGAGCTTCTCGATCTACGACGCCGCCGACTCGCAGCGCCTCATGGCGCTCGTGTGCCGCGAGCTGGACCTCGACCCGCGCAAGTACCCGCCGAAGGCGTTCAGCCGGCGCGTCTCCGACCTCAAGAACGAGCTCGTCGACCCGGACGACTTCGCCCGCACGGTCCGGGAGGCCAACCCCTACGAGTCGGCCCTCGCCCAGGCCTACCGCGCCTACCAGGAGCGGCTGCGCCGCGCCCACGCGCTGGACTTCGACGACCTGATCATGACCACGGTCTCGCTCCTGCAGGCCTTCCCCGCCGTCGCGGAGCACTACCGCCGCCGGTTCCGGCACGTCCTGGTCGACGAGTACCAGGACACCAACCACGCCCAGTACGTGCTGGTCCGCGAGCTCGCGGGCGTCACGCGGCCGGCAGCGCGGGGCGACGCGGACCCGGAGGGGGGCGACGCCGTCGGGCCCGCGGAGCTGACCGTGGTCGGCGACGCCGACCAGTCGATCTACGCGTTCCGGGGCGCCACGATCCGCAACATCCTCGAGTTCGAGGCCGACTACCCGGACGCCACGACCGTCCTGCTCGAGCAGAACTACCGGTCCACCCAGACCATCCTCTCGGCCGCCAACGCCGTCATCGCCCGCAACCCCGGCCGGCCGCCCAAGAACCTGTGGACGGACTCCGGCGCCGGGCCGAGGGTGGTCGCCTACGTGGCCGACTCCGAGCACGAGGAGGCGCGCTTCGTCGCGGAGGAGATCGACCGCCTGGGCGACTCCGACGGCGTCCGGCCGGGCGACGTCGCCGTCTTCTACCGGACGAACGCCCAGTCCCGGGCCCTGGAGGAGGTGCTCGTCCGCGTCGGGCTGCCGTACACGGTGGTGGGCGGCACCCGCTTCTACGAGCGCCGCGAGGTCAAGGACGCGATCGCCTACCTGCGCGCCGTCGCCAACCCCGACGACACCGTCAACATCCGCCGCATCCTCAACGTCCCGCGCCGCGGCCTGGGGGAGCGGGCCGAGGCCATGCTGGCGGCGCACGCGGAGCGGGAGCGGATCTCCTTCGGCCAGGCCCTCGCCGACGCCGAGCACGTGCCCGGCCTGGCCTCGCGCTCGCTGACCGCGGTCCGGGCGTTCGCGGACCTGCTCGCCGGGCTCCGCGAGCTCGCCGCGGGCGGGGCCTCGCCCGCCGAGGTGCTCGACGCCGCCCTGGACCGCTCGGGCTACCTCGCCGAGCTGCGCGCGAGCGACGACCCCCAGGACGCCTCCCGCGTCGAGAACCTCGCCGAGCTCCACGCCGTCGCCGCGGAGTTCGCCGAGAGCGACCCCGACGGCGACCTCGGCGACTTCCTCGAGCGCGTCGCGCTCGTCGCCGACTCCGACCAGATCCCCGACGCCGACGACGGCGGCGGGACCGTCACGCTCATGACGATCCACACGGCGAAGGGTCTGGAGTTCCCGGTCGTGTTCGTGACGGGCCTGGAGGACGGCACCTTCCCGCACCAGCGCTCGCTCGCCGACCCCGACCAGCTCGCGGAGGAGCGCCGCCTCGCGTACGTCGCCCTGACCCGGGCGCGGAGCCGCCTCTACGTCTCGCGGGCCGCCGTGCGCACGGCGTTCGGGGTCCCGAACGAGCTCCCGGCGAGCCGCTTCCTCGACGACATCCCGGCCGACCTCGTCGACTGGCGCCGCCGTGAGTCGAGCATGCAGGTCCTGCGTGCGGGCCGGCCCGCCGCCGAGCGGCGCAGCGGCGCGGCGGGCGGGGAGCGCCGCGCCGCC
>JBDIAU010000035.1:0-10735 GCA_039812565.1 Beutenbergiaceae bacterium | reverse complement strand
GTTCGTCCGACGCGACGGCGTCATCCTCGGCGAGACCACCCGATCCGGCGGCGCGAGGCGCCTGGCTGGGCGACGGCGTGGCGAGGCGCGCGGGCCGACGGGCGACGTCCTCGGCTGTGAGAGGGCTGAAGGCGTCGTCACGCTCCGACTCGCCCGAGCCGAGGAACCGCCAGTGTCGCGCGGGTCAGCGCTCGGCGGGTCACCGCGGCGCGGGTCGGTGCCCCGCCGGTCAGTGTTCGACCGACTCCGAGCGAAGGACGCGCAAACGGTGGTGGAGCTCGACGTCGTCGATGTCGCCGGCGGCGTAGCGCTCTCGGACGATGGCCTCGGCTCGGTCGTGGGCGGGGTCGGGGGCGTCGGGAGCGCGTTGGGCGGGCGGCGTGCCCGAGCCCGCGGCCGCGTTCGCGAGGGCGCGGCTCAGCGACCGAAGGACGAACGGGATCGCGGCAGCCCAGAAGGCGAGGTAGGCGGCCATCGAGGCGAGTCCGAGCAGGCGAGTGTCCCGCGTGCTCATCAGCGAGCGGCTCGCGTCGTAGAACGGGTGCACGGCAACTCCTCCGATCAGGGACGTCGACGGGCGTCGGGATGAGTCGGACCGGCGACGGGTTCGCCTCCCGGGGACGCCGGTCCGTCGGGTGCGGGCGAGCGGTCTCCGAGCCCGGACGCCCGATCGGGGCGCGCCGGCTCGCGGTCACCGCTCCAGGACGTTCGATCGGCGAGCGCGTGACGGTGATCGCCACGCGCGGCGGCGCTGTCGACGGCGCGCTCCGTGAGCGAGCGCGTCCAGGTCCAGAGCGGGCTGCGGCGAGCCTGGTCCGGGCGCGCCCAGAAGAGTGGGGCGGCCGGAGCTTCATGGCCGTGGGCGCGCCGCACGGGCGTCGCGGGCATCGCGGGTGCCGCGGGTGCCGCGGGTGCCGGAGGTGCCGTGAGTGGCGCGAGAGTCGCAGGAGTCGCGCGTGTCGTGGGTCGGGCGTTGAGGTCGAGAGGAGCGTCGGGGGTGCAGGAGGGGGAGGTGTCGGCGCCCTCGGCGAGGTGCTCGCGGAGCATCTCGGCCCAGAGCGGCTCGATGAACCGGTACGTGACCGCGCGTTCGAGGTCGTGATACACGTCGAAGCCGCGCGGGGTCAGTCGGAGGGTGCGCTCGCGGTCGTCGTCACGGGCGAGACCGGCGATCGGCGTCGGGTCGACGTGGACGAGGCCGGCGAGCCGGGCGGGTTCGAGGCAGGCACGGGTCACCGCCCCCACGCCTCGACCGTAAGCGGCGCCGAGCGTCGCAGGGCTGACGGCACCGGCGTACGCCTGCCAGAACGCCTCGTAGCCGGCGCCGAGCCACCGGCCGAGGTGGAACCAGCGCGCGACGGGGAGTCGACCGGCCTCGACGGCCGAGCAGTAGGTCCCGACGCCGAAGTGGTTGACCACGAAGTCGCGCCCGGTCGCCGACGTCGCGCCGGCGCCCATGCCGAGGAAGCGGCGGCGGGTGATCGAGGTGTAGGCGGGACCGCCGCGCCGGTTGAACGTCCAGACGGAGCGCCGCTCGTAGCCCATCCGGTCCGCGAGTGCGGTGACCTGGGCGAGCACCTCGTGCTCCCGCCTGCGCTCGTGACCCGACCGACCGAAGGGCGTGTACCCGAAACGCATCAGCGGATAGGTGGAGACCTGGTCGACGCCGCCGTCGAAGCACTCCTCGACGTCGGCGAGAAAGGTCCCCGGCGGCGCCACGGCGTCTGGCCCGGAGCCCTCGAGCTCGACGTCGACGATGAGGTCGACGTCGACGCAGGCGAACCGTCCGACGGCAGTCCGGACCGCGCGGCGAGCGGTCGCGGCGTCGTGGGGCCGCCCGAGCCGGCGCAGCACGCGGTCGTCGAAGGACTGCGCCCCGACGCTGACCGCCGAGAACCCCATCGCGGCCAGGCGCTCGAACCGCTCGGGGGTGCCGTGGTTCGGCAGGACCTCGACCGCGCGCTCCCCGTCCGTCGGGAGGCGGTCGAGGACGCTCGCGAGCAGATCGGGGTAGAGCGTCGGGGTCCCGCCCCCGACGTAGAGCGACGTCATCGGGACGCCGAAGCGGCGCCGGTGGGCGGCCACGACGACGTCCACCTCGTGCTCCAGCGCACCGCGGTAGCGCGCGGCGAGCACGTCGTTCGCCCGCACCTTGTCGTACGGGCAGAACGGGCAGATCCACGAGCAGAACGGCACGTGCACGTACGCGCCCGCCGGTCCGTCGAGCCGGCGGACGACGGCGTCCCCGGCCCGGACGTCCACGGCCCCCCGTGCACCCTCGTCGCCGCGCATACGACCAGCGTCCTCGGCCGGTCGCGGCGCGGCATGGGACCCGCGAGCCGTGCCGGACCTTGGGGCACTTGTCCGACGCACTGCGGCGCGATGGGCTGGAGGGGTCACGCGACCGGCACGGACGAGAAGGCGATCCCCCTGGACAAGACCGCGATCGTCGAGGAGCTCGGCTCGGGCGAGGTGCTCCTGCCGAGCCTCGTGAACGCCGCCCTCAGCGCGAACGACCAGGTGAAGTACTGCTTCGCGCTCGTCGTCGCGGCCCGTGCCCGGGCGGACGAACCCCTCCGGCCCGCCCCCACGCTGCGCGTCGAACGGCTCGCGGCCGGGGTGGAGGACGACGCGTTCGACGCCGTCGTCGGGGACGCGGTGCGGTGTGGCGCCGACGGCTACCTCGTCCCGGGCCTCGACCGGGTGGTCGGCCTGGTGCGGCGAGGCCTCGAGGCGATGGTCCGGCCGCTCGCCGTCGCCGCCGTGCCGGGGCTCGCGGAGATCCGCCGGCGGCTCGACGACCTCCTCGCGGGACTCCCTTCAAGCCTCGGCGGGCCCGTGCCCCGCGCGGCGCTCGACCGGCTCACGTCGGGCGACCGGCGGGCCGGCGACAGCGTCCACCTGCTCGTCCTCGACCTCCACAAGGCGCTCAACACGCTCCAGGCCGACCTCGCCGAGGAGTCCGTCGAGGGCGCCGCCGCCTACGGGCTCACCGACCTCGACCGCGCCCTCGTCGCCGCCTTCATGCGCGGCGTCCACCGCACGAGCGCCCTTCGCCTCGACCACCCCGGACTCTCGACGACGGCCACCCGCCTCGGCGACCGGCTCGTGCTCCAGAACGACCTCGGACAGACGGACGCCCACGTGGTCGTCGTCGCCGTCGAGGGGCTCACGGTCACGGTCACGTACACGGACGTCCACCTGGCACGCCTGGAGTTCTTCCGGTCGATGCTCGACGCCGTGACCTGGACGGACACCCTCTCGCGCCGGCCGGCGCAGCGTTTCGAGCGCGACCTGTACCACCTCACGGTCGGCACCGCCGAGCTCGACGACGTCGAGGCGCTCGGCGCGTTCCTCACCCACCTCGGCTCGCGGCTCGTCTTCCTCATCGACTGGAACCGGGCGCGCAAGCGGCTGCGCACCTTCGTGCCCGACGCCGAGGCCGTCGGCCTCCTGCGATGGGCCGCCGATCAGGAGGTCGGCCACCTCGCCTTCCTCACGGTCGTCGACGAGGCCGTCATCCACGAGGCCCTCGACCTCGTCGGCCGGTTCCCGCTCTGCTACGGCGAGCCGCTCCACACGATGATCGGGACGGACCGCGCCGTCGAGTACTTCCGCTGGGCGCTCCGTGCCACCTCGGAGGGCGTCCGGGGCGGGACGTCCCGGCTCGCCCTGCGCGACGAGGTCGAGGCCGAGCTCGCCCGCTGCTTCCGGTCCGCGGACGAGGACCTCGCCGGGCTCTGCGAGCACCACGCAGCGCTCGCCGTCGACGCCGCCGACCTCGTGCGCGACTGCCTCGCCGCCGTCGCCCGGCACGACGCCGCCCGGGCCGAGGCCCTGGCCGCCCGCGCCGCTGAGGTCGAGCGCGAGGCGGACGCGCTCGTCGTCCGGGTCCGCGAGATCGCACGGCACGTCGAGGCCGCCCGGTTCTTTAGCGCCGTGCTCGCGGAGGCGGACGACGTCGTCGACGCACTCGAGGAGGCGTGCGCCGCCCTCACGGTCGTCCCCGGCGTCGACCTCCCGCCCGACGTCGTGCGCGACGTCGACGCGATGGCCGCCCTGGCACGACGGCAGGGGGAGTCGCTGCGCGACGCCCTCGGCCTCCTGCGGTCCTCCGCGACGGTCACGCTGCGGCGGACCGACCTCGAACCCCTCCTCGAGGCGGTCGACGGCGTCGTCGACCTCGAGCGCGACGCCGACGAGCAGCTGCGCCGCTGCCGGCGGGACGCACTCGGCGCCCGAGGGACGCCGACGGCCGGGACGTTCACGGCCGCGACGTGGGCCGCGCTCGAGGCGGCGGGCGCCGTCGAACGGGCCACGGACGCGGCCGCGGCGGCCGGCTTCGTGGTCCGCGACCACGTCCTCGGGACGTTGCGGGGATGACGCTCAGGCGAGGAGGTCGCGAACCCGGGGGACGACCCGCGTGCCGTACAGCTCCACGCACCGCAGGAGCCGGTCGTGGGGGAGGGTGCCGTTCGAGTACTTGAGGTCGAAGCGGTCGATCCCGAGGGCGCGGACCGCCGCCGCGATCTTCTGCGCGACCGTCTCGGGGGAGCCGGCGAACACCGCGCCCTCCTCGACCTCGTGGTCGTAGTCGGCGCGGCTCGTCGGGCCCCACCCGCGCTCGCGGCCGATCCGATCCCGGTTGGCCTTGAAGTGCGGGTACAGCTGCTCCCGCGCCTCGTCGTCGGTGTCGGCGACGAAGCCCGGCGAGTGCACGAGCACGGGCAGCCGCGGCTGCCCGTACTCCTGGCACGCGCGGTGGTACAGCTCCACGAACGGCGCGAACCGGGCGGGCGCCCCGCCGATGATCGCCAGGGCGAGGCCGAACCCGTACCGCGCGGCCCGGACGACCGACTCGGGCGTGCCGCCCACCCCGACCCACGTGGGGATCCCGCCACGCTGCGTCGTCGGGTAGACACGCGCGTCCGTCAGCGGCGCTCGGGTGGTGCCCTTCCACGTCACCGGCTCCTCCCGGCGCACCCGGGCGAACAGGTCGAGCTTCTCCGTGAACAGCCGCTCGTAGTCCTTCAGGTCGTACCCGAACAGCGGGAACGACTCGATGAACGAGCCCCGGCCGAGCGTGATCTCGGCCCGGCCGCCGGAGACCGCGTCGAGGGTCGCGAACCGCTCGTAGACCCGCACCGGGTCGTCGGAGGAGAGCACCGTGACGGCGGTGCCGAGGGTGATCGTGCGGGTCCGGGCGGCGATCGCCGCGAGGACCATGTCGGGCGCCGAGACCGCGTAGTCGTCGCGGTGGTGCTCGCCGATGCCGAACGCGTCCACGCCCACCTCGTCCGCGAGGACGGCCTCCTCGACGACGTCGCGGATCACCTGCGCGGCCGGCACCCGTTGCCCCTGCGCGTCCACCGTCACGTCCCCGAACGTGTCGAGGCCGAACGTCACCGACTGACCCATGGTTCCCCCGTCCACGTCGTCGCGGCGCGCCGTCGTCGGCGGCACCCGCCATGCTAAACGCGCACCCACCAGGGCGCTCGTCGTCTCGCGACGGCCACGAAGGGGGCGGTGCCGCCCAGGTTTGCGGGACCGGGCCCGCAGAGTCGGCCGCCGCGAGGCGTGGGCCCTTGACCGGGCCCCGGGAATCCACGAACGTGCGCCCACCTGCCCCGACACCGCATCCGCCCTGGAGCGTGCCGCATGAGCCTGACGTCATGGTCGACGCGAGTCCTCGCGGTCGTGAGCCTCCTGGTCCCTGTGCTCGCGGTCCCCGCGCAGGCCGTCGCGCCCGCCGCCGCCGACCCGGCGCACGACCCCTTCGGCCAGGTGGACGCCGTGACGACGGCGCCCGGCCGGGTCACGGCGCGAGGCTGGGCGATCGACCCGGACACGAGCGGGCCGATCATCGTGCAGATGTACGTCGACGGCTCGGCGTCCACGATGACGTGGGCCAACCGCTCCAGGCCCGACGTCGGTGCCGCGCACCCGGCCGCGGGGCCGAACCACGGCTACGAGCTGTCGCTCGGCGTCGCACCCGGGCGTCACGACGTCTGCGTCTACGCGGTCAACACCGGACCCGGCTCGAGCGTCGGGCTGCGGTGCACGTCCGTCGTCGTCCCCTCGAACGACCCGTTCGGCCAGGTGGACACGATCAGCGCGAGCCTCGGTCGCGTCGCGGTGAGCGGCTGGGCGATCGACCCGGACACGAGCGCGCCGATCATCGTGCAGATGTACGTCGACGGCACGGCCAACACGATGACCGTGGCCAACGGGTCGCGGCCGGACGTCGGCAGCGCCCACCCCGGTGCCGGCCCGAACCACGGCTTCTCGCTGAGCATGGGCGTCGGCGCCGGGGTGCACCGCGTCTGCGTCTACGCCGTGAACACCGGCGCGGGGTCCAGCCGGCTCCTGCGCTGCGGGACGATCACGGTGCCGGGGCACGACCCGATCGGCGCCGTCGAGCGGTTCAGCGTCGCGTCCGGGCAGATCACGGCCTCGGGCTGGGCGCTGGACGCGGACTCGAGCGGGCCGATCGTCGTGCAGATGTTCGTCGACGGCTCCGCGTACACGCAGGCGTGGGCGAGCGGGTCGCGTCCCGACGTCGGCCGGGTGTACCCGTCGGCGGGGCCGAACCACGGCTTCACGCTCTCGATGGCGGTCGGGCCCGGCCAGCACTCCGTCTGCTTCTACGCGGTCAACACCGGCGCCGGGGCCAGCTCGGCCCTCGGCTGCCGCCAGGTCCTCCCGCCGCTGCCGGTCTGCTCCTACCAGGACATCCCCACCCGGTACGCGGGCTACGGCGACTGGCAGCGCACCCTGCTGGACACGTCGTACATGCTTCCGTCCTCCTACGCGCCCGGTGACCTGGCCAGCACCTCCGCCGCCGGGCTCAACGGCGGCTACTCCGTCCGTTCCTTCGTGATCCCGGACCTCACGGCGATGACGGCGGCGGCACGCGCGGCCGGCGCGCCCATCGCCGTCGTCTCGGCGTACCGGAGCTACGGGACGCAGGTGGCGACGTTCAACAGCTGGGTCGGCCGGCTCGGGTACTCCGCCGCCCTCCTGCGCTCCGCCCGCCCGGGGCACAGCGAGCACCAGCTGGGCACGACGCTCGACTTCACCAGCGCCGGCGCCGGGGACCCGTTCTCCGGCGACTGGGCCACGTCCCGGGCCGGGGGGTGGATGGCGGCCAACGCGTGGCGGTACGGGTTCGTGATGAGCTATCCGCGCGGCAAGAGCCCGTCGGTGACCTGCTACACCTACGAGCCGTGGCACTACCGGTACGTCGGGCGGGACCTCGCTCGGGCGATCACCGAGTCAGGGCTGACCTTGCGCGAGTACCAGTGGTATCACCAGGGCAACGGCGGCTGAGGAACTGATCAGATCAAGCCAGTTTTCCCGCGAAAGGCCGCGGGAATTCCGTGACAGATCTGCTCTTCTGTGGTCGAGTACCGCCGACCCCTTCACGGGGCGGGCCGGCGCGCGTGCCCGCCGTCGCCGCTCCGGCGATCGACGGGGCGGCGGACGGAGGGCGGATGCGTCATCGCGCGGCGGGCGTGGCCGTCGTCGTCGGCGTCGCCTTCATCCTGCTGATGCCTCCGTTCGCGCACGCCTTCGAGACGCAGGCGCAGCGCACCCTCCAGGCCGGCCTCTGCCCCGCCACGATGACGGTCTACCTCCTGGCCGCCCTGGTCTTGTCCCGCGGCTGGTCCCGGTGGGCCTGGGTGATGGGGGCCGCCGGCCTCCTCGGCCTCGGCACCACCCTCGCCTTCGCGCGGGGGAGCCAGCACCCCTGGGAGCTGGCGCACCTGGGCGCGAACGGTCCGCTGCACTGGTTCCTCAGCGGGCTCACCGTGCTCGTCGCCGCCGTGCCGCCGGTGCGGACGTGGGTCGGGTCCGCGCCGCGCGGGCGGTGATCGGCGGAAAGCCCGGAAATGACCCGGGGGCGAGCAGGGAATGATCAGCCAACGGAAAACCGGCACGACCGCCGGCCCTGGTGTGCCTGGTCAGCGTGGTGTATATAGGAACCAGCGCCGGTTTCGGGGGCGAAGCTGCTCGGTTGTCACGCCTTTCCTGCGGAAGGCTCCGTCGTTCATTTCCCCCTCTCCGGTGGCCTTGGCACGGGTTTGGCGTCGTCGCGTCCGGGGGGATGAGGTGCGGGAACGGCTGGGGGTCGCGCTGTTCGTGCTCGGCAGCACATTCCTGTGGATCGTGCCGCCCTTCGCGGGCTCCCTCGAGCGTGCGACGCCCCTCGCGGACGTCCTCCACATCCTCGGCGTCGCGACGATCGTCGTCTTCGGTGCGGCGGCGTGGGCGCTCGCCCGCGACCTGCCCTGGTGGGTCCACGCCGCGCGGTGGGCTGCCGCCCTCGGCCTCGTCACGTGCGCGGCGGTCGCGGCCGTCGACGTCGCGGTCGGGCACGACGTGCTGCTCGGGCTCGACGTCCTCGCGCACGCCGCCGGCTGCGGCGCCCTGCTGGTGCTCGCCACCGTGCCCGCCCTGCGCTCGACGCTCGGCGACCGCTGGCGCGAGCTCGAGGCCCGCCGTCGGCCCTGGTACCTGGACTGAGGCGGCTCACAGGCGCGTGCCCGCCGGCCCGCCGTCGGTGCGACTGACCGCCAGGCCGCCGAGGGCGCCCACCAGCATCCCCAGGCTCAGCACGCTCGACCACGGCACGCCCAGGAACACGTCGCCCCACCACGTGGCGAACCCGGTCGCCGTCATCACGAGCAGGGCCACGGGCACGGCGACGACGAACGGCGCCGTCGGGACGGCGCGTGCCCGCCGGGTGAGGAGCCAGACCGCGACGGCGCGGTCGGCGCGCGCGGCGACACCGGCGCACACCCAGGTCAGGGGCAGGATCACCGCCACCCCGAGCAGGTGGAGGCCGACCCAGGCCGGTTCCACCGGGGGCGGGTCCCAGCCGGCCAGCCAGGCCGTCGCCCCGACGAGCGCGACGCACGGGATGTGCCACAGGTACAGGCCGATCGCCCGCGCCGCGGCGGGCGAGACCACCCGCCACACCCGCTCCCGCGCCAGCGCCCGGTCGAACCACGGGTACAGCAGCGCGAGCACGCACACCTGCGCGAGGCCGTAGAGGGCCAGGACCGCCGTCGGCGGCGTGAAGTTGGAGAGCTCCACGTCCATCTCGAAGGTGACGAGCGGCCACGCGTACGGCCCGGGCCCGGCCAGCAGGACGGCGGCGACGAACGCGGCGCCGGCAAGGGCGCCGAGGCGCCTGCGGGACCAGCGACGCAGGGCGGGCAGGTGGAAGCCCAGCTGGTGCAGCCAGCCCCAGACGAGCAGGAGGTTGAGCCAGCCGACGACGGGCGTCACGGTGAAGCGCACGGCGTCCACGGCCACGATCGCCGCGAACCAGACGAACAGCGTCAGCACCGGCCGGGCGCCCGCCCAGCGCGACGTCCACGGCGTCGCGACCACGGCGACGGCGTACACGCCGAGGAACCACGTGAGGATCCCGAGGACGTCGCCGGCCAGGACCGCCAGCGGCGTCACGGCCGCGAGCGGGAGCAGGACCGCCGTCCACAGCGTCGCGTAGACGAGCGCGGGCGCGCCGAGCCGCAGGAGGCGGCGCCGGGCGAAGACGGCGACGTCGGGGTGCCGGCGGTAGGAGCCGAGGTTCGCGAGGGCGCCGACCGCGAAGAACAGCGGGAGCACCTGGACCACCCAGGTGAGCCACACGAGGGACGGCACCCGGTCGGCGACGCTGCCCGGCGTCCCCGTCGAGACGTCCCAGGCCAGGGCGTGCCCGAGGACGACCACGCCGAGCGCGCTCACCCTGACCGCGTCGAGCACGCGGTCTCGGACCGGGGGCGCCGTCGTGACGGCGCCCGGGGAGGCGTCGCTCACGCCGCCATCGTGACACCCACCCCCACCCCCGCGGATCGCGAACATCGCGGCGGATCGCGAACATCGGGAGTTCGCGATCCGCCCCGATGTTCGCGATCCGCGGGAGGGGGTGGGGGCGAGACGGGGTCGAGGTGGCCGCGGAGGCGTCCCTAGGCTGCGCGGATGACGGAGGCGGCGGGTGGGACGGACGTCGCCGACGGGCGGAGCGCGGTGCTCGTGCTCGTCACGCCCGACGGTGCGCTCCTCGGCGCGAGCGAGCCGCTCACCGGGCTCGGGCCGTCGTGGTCGTCGGCGGGCGATCTCGTCGACGCCGCCCGGGAACGCCTCGGCCTCGCCGTCACCGTCCTGCGCCTCCTGCGCGTCGAGCACGGGCCCGCAGGGGCGGTCCGCACCGTCCACGCCGCGCAGGTGGACGCCGTCGTCGGGGTGCCGGGCGCGGTCGGGGTGCCGGGCGCCGGCGTCGGCGGTCCGGTCGCTCCGGACCTCGTGGCCGACCTCCGCGACCACCCCCAGCGCCTGCCGTTCGCCCGGCCGGCAGGCCCGACGGCGGACCTCGCCTGGGCGGACGGCGCCCTGGACGCGCTCGGCACGCCGCGGACCGGCCCGGCGCGACAGGTCCGCACGTGGAACCTCTCGAGCATCTGGACCCTCCCGACGGCGCGGGGACCCGTCTGGCTCAAGGCGGTGCCGCCGTTCTTCGCGCACGAGGGCGCGGTGCTCGCCCTGGTCGGCGAGGTGAGCGACGGCGTCCCCCCGCTCCTCGCCCACGAGCCCGGGCGGGTGCTGCTCGGCGACGTGCCGGGGGAGGACCTCTACCGGGCGCCCGCCGACACCCTCGCCCGGATGGTCCCGCTCCTCGTCGAGGCGCAGGCCGCCCTCGCCGGACGCACGGCGGACCTGCTCGCCA
>JBDIAU010000034.1:0-10790 GCA_039812565.1 Beutenbergiaceae bacterium | reverse complement strand
GTCGCAGGCCAGCGCCAGCTCGAGGCCGCCGCCCAGGGCGGGGCCGCCGACGGCGGCGACCGTCGGCACAGGCAGGTCGGCGACGGCCTCGACCACGGCATGGCCGGCTCGGCCCAGCGCGCGAGCCTGCTCGGCCGTGGCGACGGTGCGCATCGTCTGCAGGTCGGCGCCGGCCAGGAAGTGCCCGGGCTTGCCGGTCAGGACGACGGCGACGACGTCGCCCGCGCGGCCGCGCTCGTGCAGCGCTCTGAGCACGTCGCCCAGCCGGGCCAGGCCGACCGCGTCGAGGGTCGGCGGACGGCGCGGGCCGGCGTCGTCGTCGAGGGTGACGACGGCGACGGTGCCGAGGCCCGGGAGCACGACGTCGGACACCCGGGGCACGAGGGGGTGACCGGGGTTCTGACCAGGACCTGCGGGCGGCATCAGGACCTCCGGGGACGTCGGCGTCCCTCTCGAGGCTACCCGGCGTCCTCGGCGTCCGCAGGCTCGCCGGCGAGCGCCGCGGCGAGCGGGCCGGCCAGGAGGTCGACCTGCCAGGGACGGGCTCCGGCGCCCTCGAGGAAGGCGCGGACGTCGTCCGGCCGGGCGGCCGGCGGCAGCCAGGCCAGGCGTCGCTGCGTCTCGGGCGCGAGGAGGTTCTCCTGCGGGACCGCCTGCCCGGCGGCCACCTCGCGGACGCATCCCCGGACCCGGTCGAGGCGGGCGGCGGCGTCGGGGTTGCGGTCCGACCAGGCGCGGGGCGGGGGCGGCAGGTCGGAGCCGGCGGCGCGCCGGGCGGGCAGACGCGTCTCCGGCAGGGCCAGGGCGCGGTCGACCGCCTGCTGCCACATCGGCGTGCGGCGGCGGGTGTTGCGCCCGCTGAACAGCGGCAGGGCGGCGAGCTGCTCGGCGCTGCGGGGCAGCGCCTGCGCGGCCTGGATGATGGCGGCGTCGGGCAGCACCCGCCCGGGGGAGATGTCGCGGGTCCGAGCGAGGTCCTCCCGCTGCTCCCACAGCTCGCGGGCGACGGCGAGGCGGCGCACGTCGCGGAGCTGGTGCAGCCCGGACAGCCGCCGCCACGGCTCCGCACGGGGCGCCGGTGCCGGCGCGAGACGGACGGCCTCGAACTCCTGCGCCGCCCACCCCGCCTTGCCGGCCGCCTCGAGGTGCTCGGCCAGCCGGTCGCGCAGCGCGACGAGCAGCTCGACGTCGAGGGCGGCGTAGCGCAGCCACTCCAGGGGCAGCGGGCGGGTGGACCAGTCGACCGCGGAGTGCTCCTTGGCCAGGCCGTACCCGAGCTCCTCGGCCACGAGGGCGGCGAGGCCGACCCGTTCGCGGCCGAGCAGCCGCCCGGCGAGCTCGGTGTCGAACACGGCCGAGGGGACCATGCCCACGTCGGCGAGGCACGGCAGGTCCTGCGACGCCGCGTGCAGGACCCATTCGACGCCGTCGAGGGCGTCGGACAGCGGCGTCAGGTCCGGCAGCGCGATGGGGTCGACCAGGGCCGTCCCCACGCCCGCGCGGCGCAGCTGGACGAGGTAGGCGCGTTGGCCGTAGCGGTATCCCGAGGCGCGCTCGGCGTCGACGGCGACCGGACCGGTGCCCTGCGCGAGCGCGTCGGCGAGCCGCACCAGCGCCGGCCGTTCGGTGAGGACGGCGGGCACTCCGTCGGCCGGCTCCCGCAGCGGGGTCGGCGCCGGACCCGCGGGCGCGGCGGGGGCCGCTCCGGGTGAGAGGTCCGGGGTGCTCCTGTGCACGGAGCCCACCGTAGCCCGCCGACGCCGGGCCTGGTGAGTGCCTCGCCGCAGATCAGCGCCGCAGACCTAGGGCGGTGACGTTCTCGGGCATCGGGGGCAGGCCCGCCGCGCTGCACGCCATGAGGGCCCAGGCGCGCAGGTGCGGCGCCAGGTCGGTGCCGTGCGGCGTCCACGAGGCACGGATCTCGATCTCGACCTGCGCGTCGCGCAGCTCCAGGCCGCCGAAGCTCTCGGACAGGACGCGCGTCACCGAGCCGCTGAGCGCGTGATACGGCGCGTGCTCCTCTTCGAGGGCGTCGGTGAGCCACGCCCAGCCGACCTCCCCGAGGAACGGGTCGGCGCCGAGCTCGCGCTCGAGCTGGGCGCGGCCCATGACGATGACGCGGAAGTCGCCGTCCCAGGCCTCCTGACCGTCCGGGTCGTACAGCACCACGAAGCGCCCGCTGCCGAGCATCGTCTCCGGGTCCGGCCCCGGGTTCACCTCGGCGGTCAGGGCCAGCGCGAACGGCGCGATCCGGGTGGGGGCGGGCACCTCCTCGAGCCGCAGCTCCGGCCGCATCCGCAACCCCTTGAGGCTCAGGAGCGCGCTCTGGAACTCCCGGGGCGGGGCTCCGGCGGCGTCGCGGCTCACCGGGTCAGGCTAGAAGGCACCCCCGGGGCGCCGTCGTCCGCCACGCCGGACCCGGGCGGGCGTCACGCCCCGGACGGCCCGCGACGGCGGTTAGGCTCGCGGCCGGACCCTCACCCCACCCCGACCCAGGAGCCCGCCATGGCCAGCGCCACCGCGCCCGTGCGCCCGATCATCCTCGGCGGCGACATCGGCGCGTACGGCACGGCCCGCGCGTTCCACGAGGCCTACGGCGTGCGCTCGGTGGTGATCGCCGGGGTGTCGACCGGCGCGGTCGCCCACTCCGCGATCGTGGACCACCGCGTGGTGCCCGTCATCGAGGACACGGACGTCCTCGTCGCGGCGGTGCGGGCCGCGGCCACGGAGGTGCCGGGGTCGCGCGCCGTCGTCCTGGCCAGCGCCGACTGGCTCGTGCGCACCCTGGTCGAGCAGCGGGAGCGGCTGGAGGACGTCGTCGTCGTGCCGTACGCCGACCGGGCCGCGCTCGACCTCATGACGGACAAGGCCCGGTTCACGGCGCTGTGCGCCGAGCTCGGCGTGCCGCACCCGCGCACGGTGGTGGTTCGCGCCGCGCAGGTGCGGGCCCTCGACCTCGACCTCACCTACCCCGTGGTGGTCAAGGCCGCCTCGACCGCCGAGTACCACCACGTCGAGTTCGCCGGGAAGAAGAAGGTGGACCTGGCGCGCGACCCCACCGAGCTCGACGGCGTGCTCGGACGGATCGCTGCCGCCGGGTTCGACGGCGAGCTCGTGGTCCAGGAGTACGTCCCCGGCGGGGACGACGAGATGGGCGCCGTCAACGTCATGTGCTGGCCGGACGGGCACGCGGCCTTTGCGCTGTTCGGGCAGGTCCTGCTGGAGGAGTACACGCCCGGCGCGCTCGGCAACTCGGTCGCCCAGATCACCGGGCCGAACCCGGAGGCGGTCGAGCACGCCCGCCGGCTCGTCGACCACGTCGGCTGGAGCGGGTTCGCCAACCTCGACGTCAAGCGGGACCCCCGGGACGGCTCGTACCGCTTCCTGGAGCTCAACCCGCGGGTGGGGCGCAGCGGCTACTCCGTGACCGCGGCCGGGTACAACGTGGCGCGGATGTACGTGGAGGCGTTCCTCGACGGCGCGCCGCGCCCCGAGTTCCGCGCCGGCGACGCCGAGCACCTCTTCGCGGTCGTCCCCCTCGCGCTCGTGCGCCGGTACGTCACCGCGCCGCAGTGGGCGCGGGTGCGCCGCCTGCGGCGGGCGGGCCAGGTCACGAACCCGCTCTACTACCGGGCCGAGCGCCATCCCCGGCGCCTGGCGTACCTCGCGGTCGCGATGGCCAACCAGTTCCGCAAGTTCGCCCGCCACCACCCCGGGCTGCCGCCGAGCCCGGTGGTCTGAGCCGGGCCGTCAGGCGCCGACGAAGTCGGTGCCCGTGTAGAAGTGCAGGACGGGGATCCCGAACTCCTCACGCGCGCGGTGCGCCCACGTCGTGTGGAAGGTGTCCTCGAGCATCTGCGGCCGGGTGACGACCACGAGCTCGTCGGCGCCCGTGCCCCCGATGGCGCGGGAGACGGCGGGCAGCGGGTCGTCCTCGACCACGCGGCCCGCGGCCTGCGCGCCGGCCCGCTCCATCTCCAGGAGCGAGGCCCGCAGGGCCTCCTCCGCCTCGGTGCGGGCCGTCGCGGCGTCGGGGTGGTGGCCGGCGACGGCGTCCCACGCGGCGCGCAGGTCCAGGAGCCCGAGGCTGTCGACGAGCTCGGAGACCACGTTGCGCTCGGTGTCGGCGGGGACGAGCACCTCGAACGTGGCGTCGGGGTACAGCGCGACGACGTGGGTGGCGTCGCTGGGGCGCAGCGCGTCCTCGGTGAGCACGATGATCGTCCGGGCCACGGGATCCTCCGGCGGGCGTGGCCCCGTGTCCGGGGCCTGGGCTGGGCGTCGAGTCGATCGACGGCCCTGAGCCTATCGGCGGCTCAGGCCGGTGCGGGCCCGAGCACGGCGACGCCGTGGCGCGGCAGGTGCACCGCATCGCCGTCGGCGCGCACGGGGTCCCAGGTCAGCAGGACCTGCCGAGCCGCGGCGCCCGGCACCGGCACCGCGCAGCCGCCGTCCGCGAGGCACGCGACGACGGCGTGCCCGCCCCGCCCGACGACGAGCCAGGCCCCGTCGGGGTCGCTCGTCACGGTGGTGCGGGCGCGGTCGCCCGAGGCGAGGTCCGGGGTGCCCCGGCGCAGGGCGACGAGGTCGCGCACGAAGGCGAGGACGCGGGCGTTCTCGGGCCGGTCGCGCTCGTGCCAGTCGAGCCGGCTGGCGGCGAACGTCTCCGGCGCCTGCGGGTCGGGCACCTCGGCGTCGTCGCCGTACATCTCGTCCCAGCCGAACCGCGCGAACTCCTCCGTGCGGCCCTCGCGCACCGCGTCGGCGAGGTCGGGGTCGGGGTGGTCGGTGAAGAAGAGCCACGGCGTCCGGGCCGCCCACTCCTCGCCCATGAACAGCATCGGCGTGTAGTGGCCGAGCAGGACCAGGGCGAGCTCCACGGCGAGCGCACCGTCGGTGAGCGTGGCGCTCGGCCGGTCCCCGAGCCCGCGGTTGCCCACCTGGTCGTGGTTGGAGGCGAAGACCGTGAACGCGTGGCCGTCGACGTGCGCCGGGACCTCGGCGCCCCAGTGCCGCTCGCGGTACGTCGAGTAGGTGCCCTGGTGGACGAAGGGCTCCCGGAGCGCGTGCTCGAGCACCGGCACGGTGCCGAAGTCCACGTAGTAGCCCTGCCGCTCACCGGTCATGAACGCGTGGAGCGCGTGGTGGACGTCGTCCGCCCACTGCGCGTGCATCCCCAGACCACCCGCGGCCGTCGGCGTCACCACCCGCACGTCGTTGAGGTCCGACTCGGCGACCAGGGTCACGGGCCGGCCGAGCCGCCGGGCGAGGGCGTCGACGTCGTCGGCCAGCTCGGCGAGCAGGTGCCGCGGGGAGTCGTCGACGAGCGCGTGGATCGCGTCCAGGCGCAGGGCGTCCACGCCGAAGTCCGCCACCCAGCGCAGGGCGTTCTCGACGAAGAACCGGCGCACCGGGCCCGAGCCCGGGCCGTCGAGGTTCACCGCCTCCCCCCACGGGGTGGCGTGCCGGTCGGTGAAGTAGGGCCCGAACTCCGCCAGGTAGTTCCCCGCCGGGCCCAGGTGGTTGTAGACGACGTCGAGGCACACGCCGATCCCGTGCTCGTGGGCCGCGGTCACGAAGCGCTGCAGGGCGGCCGGGCCGCCGTAGGCGTGGTGGACCGCGTACAGGTCCACGCCGTCGTAGCCCCAGCCGTGCCGCCCGGAGAACTCGGCCACCGGCATGAGCTCGACCACCTGGACGCCGAGTCCGGCGAGGTGGTCGAGCCGGGTCCGGGCGGCGTCGAGCGTGCCCCGCGGCGTGAACGTGCCCACGTGCAGCTCGTACGTGACCGCCCCGCGGGCGTCGACGCCGGGCCAGGCCGGCGGGCGCCCGGGGTCCGGGTCGAACGTGCGGCTGGGGCCGTGGACGCCGACCGGCTGCCACGGGCTGCGCGGGTCGGGCCGCGCCGGGCCGCCGTCGAGGCGGAAGGCGTAGTCGGTGCCCGGGGGCAGCGCGGGTCCGCGCCACCAGCCGTCGCCGATCGGCCGCAGGGGTGTGCGCCGGCCCTCGCCCGGGAGGTCGACGTCGACCGACGTGGCGGCCGGTGCCCAGACCTCGAGCGGGGGCGGTGACGTCATCGGGCCTCCAGCAGGACGACGGGCCGGGCCGTGAGCAGGCGCCGCAGGCTCTGCGCGCCGCCCTCGACCTCGGGCGAGTGCGGGCCGGCGAGGACGTCGCGCCACCGGCCGGGCGGAAGGACGACCGTGTGGTCGCCCCACCCTCCTTTACCCGCGAGCGCCACGGTCAGTCGTGTGGCGATGGTCACGGCCCGGGCGGTGCCCGCCTCGGTGCGGGCGAAGGCCACCGCGTGGCCGGTCGACGTCGGCAGCGGGGTGTACCCCGACGTCGCGCCGATGAAGGCGCCGGGGCAGCGCCGTCGCAGCCGCAGCGCGGCGGCGGTGAGGGCGAGCTTCTCGTCGGCGGGCGTGCTCGGGGTGGCGCCCGCGTCCAGGCGGCGCAGGCGGGCGGCCAGGGCCGCGGCGTCGACGGGCCGGCGGTTGTCGGGGTCGACGAGGGCGACGCCGAGGGTCTCGGTGCCCTGGTAGACGTCCGCGACACCCGGCAGCGTGAGCTGGACGAGCTTCGAGCCGAGCACGGCGGCGCGCACGGCGCCCGCCGTGCGCCGGACCCACGCCTCGAAGGCGGTCCGCACGGTCTTGTCCGTGAGCAGGTGCTCGGCGTAGCCGGTGAGCGCCTCTTCCGCGGCCGTGTCGGGAGCCGTCCACGCGGTCCACATCTTCGCCTCGCGCGCGGCCTTGACGAGGTAGGCGGCGAGGCGGTCGGCCGCGATCGGGCCGGCCTCGGTCCACGTCCCGGCGAGCGTCTGCCACAGGAGGTTCTCGGTGCGGCCGTCCAGCGCGGCCGGCCGGTGCGCGGCGGTCGCCTCGCGCAGGGCGTCGACGAGCTCCGACCACTCGGCCGCGTACTCGCTGAGCACGCCGATCCGGGCCCGGACGTCCTCGCCTCGCTTGGTGTCGTGCGTCGACAGCGTGGTCATCGTGTCGGGCGTGGTGGTCTGCGACGTCCGTGCCCAGGCGTGCAGCTCGTCCGTCCCGAGCCCGAACCGCTGGGGGGAGCCGCCCACCTCGCACAGGCTCACGAGGTGCGTCCAGCGGTAGAACGCGGTGTCCTCGACGCCCTTGGCCATCACCGGGCCGCAGACCTGCTGGAAGCGCACGACGGCCTCGTCGCGGCGGGCCTCCCGCTTGCGCCCCGCGCTGCCCGCCTCGCGGCCGAGCAGGAGGTCGACCACCACGCGCAGCGTCTCGACGCGGTCACCCTCGAGGGCGTGCCGGGCGCGGTCCGCGGCGTGGGCCATGACCCGCTCGTTCGCGGTCGAGGCGAGCTCCCCGGGGACCACGTACGCGCGGTACCGGTCGAACGCCACGAGGAGCTCGACGATGCAGTCGCGGATCGCGCGCCACGTGTGGTCGCGCAGCCGGACGTCGTCCTGGCAGATGTCGGCGAGCAGCGTGGTGAGGCGGTGCACCTCGGCGTGCAGGGGCCCGGCCACCACCTGCCGCTTCGCGGCGTCGACGAGTGCGGCGAAGTCGCCCCGGGCGTCGCCCGTGAGGCGCTGCATGAGCGCGCCGAGCTCGGACGCCCCGGCGGGGTCCACGAAGAGGGACCCGATCCGCCACAGGGCGTCGTACCCGGTGGTGCCGGCCACCGCCCAGTCCGGCGGGACCTCCTCGTCGCCCTCGAGGATCTTCTCGGCCACCACCCAGGCGCTGCCGGTCGCCTCGGCGAGGCGCGCGTGGTAGCCGCGGGGGTCGGCCAGCCCGTCCGGGTGGTCGATCCGGAAGGCGTCGATCCGGCCCTGCTCGTAGAGCTCGAGCAGGAGCGCGTGGCTCTCGGCGAACACCGCGGGGTCCTCCACCCGGATCGCGGCGAGGGAGCCGACGTCGAAGAACCGCCGGTAGTTCAGCTCCTCGTCCGCGACGCGCCAGTAGGCGAGCCGGTAGTGCTGGCGGTCGACGAGCTCGGCGACGGGCAGCGACTCGGTGCCGGTCCGGATGGGGAACACGTGGTCGAAGTAGCGCAGGACGCGCTGCTCGGCCTCGCCCTGGCCCGGCACCACCATGGACTCCACGGTGATCTCGCCCGCGCCGATCGCGGCGCCGATCCGGCGGCCGAGGATCGGCATGAGGACCCGCTGGTGGGAGCTCCAGTCCACGTCGAACCAGGCCGCGAACGGGGAGTCCGGGCCGTGGGCGAGCACCGACCACAGGGCCCGGTTGTGCCAGACCGGCGTCGGCACCGCCATGTGGTTGGGCACGACGTCGACGACGATCCCCAGCCCGCGGGCGTGCGCCGCGTCGGCGAGCCGTTCGAACGCCTCCCGCCCGCCCATGACGTCGCTGATCCGGCGGTGGTCGACGACGTCGTAGCCGTGCGTCGAGCCCGGCGCCGCGGCCAGGACGGGGGACAGGTAGAGGTCCGTGATCCCGAGCGAGACCACGTGGTCGAGCCGCTCGAGGACGTCGTCGAACGACAGGTCCGGGCCGAGCTGGAGGCGGTACGTCGAGGTCGGGACGCGGCGCCCCAGGGCCGGGAGGTGGCGGGCTCGCATGATGAACGCCTCAGACCTCCAACGAGGGTCGGGTGAGGACGACGACGCTGTGCCCCTCGAGCGTGATGCTCGTGCCGGCCTTGAAGGCCCGCTGCAGGGGGACGCTCCCGCCGGTGTCGAGCGCGGACCGCCACACCACGCCGTAGTGGGAGGACGGCAGCGTGAAGCTCAACGGGTTCGCGTCGGCGTTGAGCAGCATGAGGATGGAGTCGTCGACGATCTTCTGGCCGCGGGAGTCGGGCTCGAGGATCCGGTCCCCGTTGAGGAACACCATGACCGAGCGGGCGAAGAAGACCTGCCAGCCGGCGTCGGACATGTGCTCGCCGGTGACGTCGAACCACGCGATGTCGCCGACCTCGGACTCGCCGCCGTGGCCGGCCGCGCCCCGGAAGAACCGCCGACGCCGCAGGACGGGGTGGTCCTTGCGGAACTTGATGACCTTCTGGGCGAACTCGAGCAGCTCCGCGTCGTCCCGGCCGAGGTCCCAGTGGATCCAGGTGATCTCGTTGTCCTGGCAGTAGCCGTTGTTGTTGCCGCCCTGGGTGCGGCCCAGCTCGTCGCCGTGGCAGATCATCGGGACGCCCTGCGAGAGCAGGAGGGTCGCCAGGAAGTTGCGGCGCTGCCGGTTGCGCAGCCGCTGGACCGCCTTGTCCTTGGTGGGGCCCTCCTCGCCGCAGTTCCACGACCGGTTGTGGCTCTCGCCGTCGGCGTTGCCCTCGCCGTTGGCCCAGTTCCGCTTCTCGTTGTACGAGACCAGGTCGGTGAGCGTGAAGCCGTCGTGGGCGGTGACGAAGTTGATGGACGCAATGGGCTTGCGGCCGGTGTGCTCGTACAGGTCCGAGGACCCGGTGATCCGGCCGGCGAACTCGGCCAGCGAGGACGGCTCGCCGCGCCAGTAGTCGCGCACGGCGTCGCGGTACTTGCCGTTCCACTCGGTCCACAGCGGGGGGAAGCCGCCCACCTGGTAGCCGCCGTCGCCGAGGTCCCAGGGCTCCGCGATGAGCTTGACCTGGGAGATCACCGGGTCCTGGTGGACGAGGTCGAAGAACGCCGAGAGCCGGTCGACCTCGTGGAACTGCCGGGCGAGGGTGGAGGCGAGGTCGAAGCGGAACCCGTCGACGTGCATCTCCTGCACCCAGTACCGCAGCGAGTCCATGATCAGCTGCAGGACGTGGGGGTGGCGCATGAGCAGCGAGTTGCCCGTGCCGGTGGTGTCGAAGTAGTGCGACCGGTCGCCGTCGACCAGGCGGTAGTAGGCGGCGTTGTCGATCCCGCGGAAGGACAACGTCGGGCCCATGTGGTTGCCCTCGGCCGTGTGGTTGTAGACGACGTCGAGGATGACCTCGATCTTCGCCTCGTGCAGGGCCTTCACCATGGCCTTGAACTCCTGGACCTGCTCGCCGCGCGTGCTGTGCCAGGCGTACCCGTTGTGGGGGGCGAAGAACCCGATCGTGTTGTAGCCCCAGTAGTTGGACAGGCCCTTCGACTGCAGCGAGGGGTCGTTGACGAACTGGTGCACGGGCAGGAGCTCGACGGCGGTGATGCCCAGGTTGACGAGGTGGTCGATCGCCGCGGGGTGCGCCATCGCCGAGTAGGTGCCGCGGATCTCCTCCGGGATGTCCGGGTGGAGCATCGTCATGCCCTTGACGTGCGCCTCGTAGATCACGCTGTTGTGGTAGTCGTGCTTCGGCGGGCGGTCGTGCCCCCAGTCGAAGTACGGGTTGATGACCACGGACGTCATCGCGTGCGCGGCCGAGTCCTCGGTGTTCCGCTCCCACGGCGCGCCGAAGCGGTACGAGAACAAGGACTGGTGGCCGTCGATCTGGCCGTCGATCGCCTTCGCGTACGGGTCGAGCAGCAGCTTCGACGGGTCGCAGCGGTGACCGGCGGCCGGGTCGAACGGGCCGTGGACGCGGTACCCGTAGCGCTGACCGGGCTTGGCCCCGGGCAGGTACGCGTGCCAGACGTGGGCGTCCACCTCGGTGAGGTCGACGCGGGTCTCGACGTCGTCGTCGTCGAGGAGGCACAGCTCCACGCGGTGCGCGACGCCGGAGAACAGCGCGAAGTTGGTGCCGGTGCCGTCGAACGTGGCGCCGAGCGGGTAGGGACGACCCGGCCAGATCTGCATGCGTACAGCCTGGCACGGGGGCACTCGGCCTCGGGCGCCGTTTCCCCGGCAGCGTCGGCGCAGGTCTCAGGCGGTGACGACGACGCGCAC
>JBDIAU010000033.1:0-10869 GCA_039812565.1 Beutenbergiaceae bacterium | reverse complement strand
GTGGACGACGGCGGGCGTGAGGGTCCCGACGGCGCGCCCGTCGCCGTCGTGCACCGGCACGCGGCCGGTCGGGCTCTCGGCGAGGGCGGCGAACGCCTCGCCGAGCGGGGCGCCGATCGTCAGCGGGGCACCGCCCGCCGTCGTCGACGGCGCGTCGGGGTCCGCCGGCTCGGGGCCCGCCGCGTCGAGGTCGGTCACCTCGAGGCGCGTGAGCCCGAGGAGCCGGACGGCCGCGCCACGCCCGACGAAGTCCCGGACGAACGGCGTCGCCGGCTCGGTCAGCAGGGTGATCGGGTCGGCCAGCTGCTCCAGGTGGCCGCCGCGGCTGAAGACCGCGACCCGGTCGCCGAGCAGCACGGCCTCGTCGATGTCGTGCGTGACGAACATGACCGTGGGCCGCAGCGCCCGGTGGAGCCGCCGGAACTCGTCCTGCAGCCGGCGCCGCCCCACCGGGTCGACGGCGCCGAACGGCTCGTCCATGAGCAGGACGCGGGGCCGGCCGGCGAGGGCGCGGGCGACCCCGACGCGCTGGCGCTCCCCGCCCGAGAGCTCGTGGGGGTAGCGCCGCGCATGGACGGCCGGGTCGAGCCCGACGAGCTCGAGCAGCTCGGTGACCCGCGCCGCCGTGCGTGCCCGGTCCCAGCCGAGCAGGGTCGGCACGGTCGCGACGTTCTGCGCGACGGTCCGGTGCGGGAACAGGCCGACGTGCTGGATGACGTACCCGATCCCCCGGCGCAGCGTGACCGCGTCGACGGCGGCGACGTCCGTCCCGTCGACGAGGACCTGCCCCTCGGTCGGCTCGACCAGGCGGTTGACCATGC
This sequence comes from Beutenbergiaceae bacterium, assembly GCA_039812565.1. Lineage (GTDB taxonomy): Bacteria > Actinomycetota > Actinomycetes > Actinomycetales > JAHECE01 > JAHECE01. Next base: position 10,048 of record JBDIAU010000033.1, on the reverse strand, counting down.
GCATCGTCGTCGACTTGCCGCACCCGGACGGTCCGACGAGGGCGAGCAGCTCGCTCGGCCGGACGTCGAGGTCGAGCCCGGCGACGGCCCGAGTGCCGTCGGCGTACGTCTTGCCCACGCCGACGAAGCGGATCGCGGCACCGGCGGCGGCGGTCGCGCCGGCAGGTGTCGGGGAGCCCACCCGGCGAACCTACCCGGTGCCGCCGCCGGGGCCCACCGGTAGCCTCGGGCTCGTGGACCCCCGGCCGAACCCGTGGATCTCCCTCGACTACGTGGTCGACAACTGGTCCGACATCAGCGCTGCCCTCGCGCAGCACGCGAGCCTCACCGTCCAGGCCGTCGCGATCGCGCTGCTGCTCTCGATGCCGCTCGCCGCGCTGGCCCGCTTCCGCCGCTCGCTGACAGTCCCGGTGCTCGGCGTCTCGGCGGTCCTGTACACGATCCCGTCCCTGGCACTGTTCGGGCTGCTCGCGCCCATCACCGGTATCGGCCGCACGACGGTCCTCATCGCGCTCGTCGCGTACGCCCTGCTCATCCTCGTGCGCAACATCCTCGTCGGCCTGCGCGGGGTGCCGCCGGAGGTGCAGGACGCCGCCCGGGGCCAGGGCTACGGCAGGCTGCGCCAGCTGGTCACGGTCGAGGTGCCGATCGCCCTGCCGACGATCGTCGTGGGCGTGCGCCTCGCGACGGTGACGACGGTCGCCCTGGTGACGGTCGGCGTCGTCGTCGGCTACGGGGGGCTCGGCCAGCTGATGTTCCGGGGCCTGTACTCGGACTACCGGGCCGAGGTGTTCACCGCGACGGTGCTCTGCCTCGCCCTCGCGTTCGTCGCGGACGTCGCACTGTGGGCGCTCGGCCGGGTCCTCACGCCCTGGTCGCGACGGCGGCTCGCCGCATGATCGCGCCCACCGTCGTCCCGGGCGCCGACGCCCCGGCCATCCTCGACGAGGCGCTCGTCTGGCTCAACGACCCCGTGAACTGGACGGGCTCGGGCGGCGTCGTCGCCCTGACGGCGGAGCACCTCGCGATGACGGTGATCGCCGTCGTGGTCGCGACGGCGATCGCGCTGCCCCTGGGCATCTGGCTCGGGGCGACGGGACGGGGCTCCACGCTCACCGTGGTGGTGGCCAACACGTCCCGCGCGCTGCCGACCCTCGCCCTGCTCACCCTGTTCGCGGCGTCCGCGATCGGCTTCGGCAACCGCGCCACCGTCCTGGCGGTGACGATCTTCGCGATCCCGCCCATCCTCACCAACGCCTACGAGGGCGTGCGGGGCGCGGACCCCGACGCGCGGGACGCCGCCGCCGGCATGGGGATGTCCCGGCGGCGGGTGCTCGGCGCCGTCGCCATCCCCCTCGCGATGCCGGTCATCGGCGCGGGCATCCGCACGTCCGCGGTGCAGGTGGTGGCGACGATCCCGCTGGCCGCCCTGGTGGGCGGGGGCGGCCTGGGGGTGGTCATCGTCACCGGCCTCGCCACGCAGCGCTACGGCAAGGCGCTCGCCGGCGCGATCCTCGTCGCGGCGATCTGCCTAGCCGTCGAGGGGCTGCTCGCCCTCGTCCAGCACCTGCTCACGCCACGCCCGCTGCGGGCCCTCGCCCGGGCGGCGGCGGGCTGACGGCGGGACGCCGGCCCGGGGTGGTTGCCCCGAGCGGGGTCGGCAGAGTCGAATAGCGCCACCCCCGAAGGAAGGTGACACGATGCGCACACCGCGGATCGCCCTCGCCGGCGCGAGCGCGCTGGTCCTGCTCACGCTCGCCGCCTGTGGCGAGCCCGGGTCGTCCGGCGGTGGCACGGGTGCCACCGACGACGGTGGCGGCAGCACCGCGACCCTGGCGATCTGCGAGCCGATCGCCGGGGACGAGCTGGTGGTCCTGGCCGACGACCAGAACCTCCAGACCGTCGACAACATCGTCCCCGCCATCAACGCCGACGCCGCCGCCGAGCCGCTGGTCGCCGCGCTGGACGCGGTCTCCGCGGTCCTGGACACCCCGACCCTGGTCGAGCTGAACAAGCAGGTCGACGTCGAACGGCAGACGTCCAGCCAGGTCGCGCAGGCCTGGGTGGACGACGCGGACCTGGCGATCACCGACACCTCGGGGTCCGGCCAGATCGTCGTCGGCGCGGCGAACTTCTCCGAGTCGACCACGCTGGCCGAGATCTACGCCGCGGCCCTGGACCAGGCCGGGTACGACGCCTCGGTGCGCACGATCGGCAACCGGGAGACCTACCTGCCCGCCCTGCAGTCGGGCCAGGAGATCCAGGTGGTGCCGGAGTACGCCGGCACCCTGACGGAGTTCCTCAACAAGCAGGCCAACGGCGCCGACGCCGCCCCCCTGGCCAGCGGCGACCTCGAGGCGACCGTCTCCGAGCTGCGCACCCTCGCCACCGACGCCGGCCTGGTGATCGGCGAGCCCGCCGAGGCGGCCGACCAGAACGCGTTCGCCGTGACCCGCGCCTTCGCCCAGGAGCACGACCTCACCACGCTCAGCGAGCTCGCCGCGACCTGCGGCGGCATCGTGCTCGGCGGCCCGCCTGAGTGCCCCGAGCGGCCCTTCTGCCAGCCCGGCCTGGAGGAGACGTACGGCCTGGACGTCACCGAGTTCGTCTCGCTCGACGCCGGCGGACCGCTGACGAAGAACGCCCTGCAGAGCGGGGAGATCTCCCTCGGCCTCGTCTTCTCCTCGGACGCCGCCTTCGCGACCTCCGACTGACGCGGTCACCCCCGCCGGGCGCCGGTGATCGAATCGGGACCTTCGACCGCTGGCGGCCGACGAGCGGCGCGAGGAACGTCGCGAGGAGGGGGGCCGACGGTGCGGCACCCCGTCGCACCGTCAGCCCTCGCGCCCGAGGAGGTGCGCGATGAGCGCGACGACGGTCGTGCGCGGCAGGTCGGGTCGGCGGCTTCTCACCTGGGTGGTGGCTCTCGCCCTCGCCTGTCTCGGCCTCGTCGTCGCGCCGTCGGCCGGCGCGACGACGACGGGTCCCGGGTCGCTGACGATCACGCCGACGGCCGCGGTCGCCGGCACGTCCGGGGCGACGCTCGCCCTGAAGTACACGGCCCCGGGGACGACGGGGTTCACCGGGGCCGTGTCCGTCGTCGTGCCGACATCGGGCGCCCCGGCGACAGGCTTCCGCCCGCTCCCGGCCGCGTGGAACGTCCGCGTCGCCCGCGGGACCTGCTCGGCGGCCGCACTCGCGCCGTCACCCTTCGGCCCGGTGACGAAGTCGGGCTACCCCGGCGACTCCCCCGGCACCCGCATCACCGTCCTCGCGCGCTGCTCGCCGGGGCGGTCGTTCACCGTCACGTACGCGGGCGTGACCGTGCCGCGGACCGCGCAGCGTTACACCTTCTGGACCACCGCCGGCGGCGCGCCGCTGCGCATCCAGCCGACCGTCACCGTCACGCCCGGGCACGCCACGGCGCTGGCGGTCGCCGCTCCGGCGACGACGGTCGCCGGGGTCCCCTTCGCCGTCCAGGTGGTCGCCAAGGACCGCTACGGCAACACGGCCACCGGCTACCGCGGGACCGTGCGGTTCTCGACGACGGACCCGCTCGCCCGCGTGGTGCCCGGGCCCTACCGGTTCACGTCGGCGGACCAGGGAGTCCACCGGTTCACCGGCGTCACGCTCGTCGCGAGCGGTGCTCGGCGGATCGACGTCGTCGACACGGCCTGCCCGACCCTCCGCGGCTCGGACACGCTCACCGTGACGAACGCCGGCGTGACGGTCTGGGGCAGCGTGCTCTACGACTTCGACCCGTTCGGGTTCTCCTCCCGGGTGGACCTCGTCGACGCGACCAGCGGAAAGCGGCTGCGGACGGTCGACCTCGAGCCGTGGGAGGAAGCGTTCCGATTCGTCGGGCTCCCGGCCGGTGCCTTCACGATCCGGGTGACCTCTCCCGGGTTCGTCACGGCGCCCGCGACAGGCGTCTCGGTCGGCCCCCTCGCCCCCGGGCAGGACTCCGGGTGGACCGAGGTCGAGATGGTCGACAACCCGGCCGACCAGGCGGCGATCGAGGGCCAGGTGCTCTCGCAGATGGACCCGATCCCGGTGCAGGCCTGGGTCACCGTCTACGCCGCGGCGACGGGTCTGTCGCTGGGCGGGACGCGCACCGACGTCGACGGCCACTACCGCATCGAGGGGCTCCCCCCGGTCGCCGTCGTCATCGAGGCGCACGCCACGGGCTACGAGGCCGGGTGGGCCAACGACAAGGACTCGCAGGCCGAGGCGGACGTGTTCACGCTGGTCTCCGGCCAGACGCTCGTGCAGTCGTGGGACCCCGAGAGCTTCGGCCCCTACCTCGACCTGAACCCCGTGGCGGTGCAGCCCGCGGCGGTCGAGGGCGAGGTGCTCTCGAACATGGACCCGATCAGCGGCGAGGCGACGGTGACCGTCTACGACGCCGCCACCGGGACGGCGCTCGCGTCCGTGCAGACGGTGAACCAGCACTACCGGATCGAGGGGCTGGCGCCGGGCGAGATCAAGATCGGCGCGGACGCCGAGCACTACCTCGAGGGCTTCGCCGACAACGCCGACACGCTCGCCGCCGCGAAGGTCTTCACCCTGGTCGCGGGACAGACCCTCACGCAGTCGTGGAGCGACCCGTTCGGGCCCTACCTCGACCTCGACCCCGACCCGCTCTCGTGGGCGCGGGTGGAGGGCTGGGTGCTGTCGTCCATGGACCCGCTGCCGGTGATGTCGACGGTCACGGTGTACGACGCGGTGACCGGTGAGCCCCTGGCCTCCGTCTCGCCCGCCGGCGGCGGCAGCGGCTACTACCTCCTCGAGGTCTCGCCGGGGCCCGTAAAGATCGGCGCCACCGCACCGGGCTACCTCCCGGGGTTCGCCAACAACGTCGACACCCTGGCGGACGCGACGGTCTTCACGCTCGTCGGCGGGGAGACGCTGACGCAGTCGTGGAGCGACCCGTTCGGGCCCTACCTCGACCTCGACCCGGAGCCGGGCGGCTAAGGCACCTCGCCGTCGGGCTCGGCCCTGCGGTCGGGCCCGACGGCGAGCCGTCGGGTGTGCGAGGGGCGCCCCGCAGCCGACCCGCACCTACCGTCGAGGGCGCTGAGCTCGCGCCCAGATCGGCGTCACGGCGCGGTTTCTGACGCACCGTCCCGCACCACGCCCCACCGGATCCTGCGGGACCCGCATGGTGGTCCCACGCCGGCCGCAGCCGCCCCGCATGCACCCCTCGCGGCGCGGTTAACCCCACTTACCGTGCTGGAGGTCCATCTCCGTCGAGCGGCCCAGGGGGGCGTGCCGTGTCGGTAGGTCGTGTTCGTCGTGCGTCCAGGGCGGTAGCAGCGTTGCTCACCGCCGGTCTTGTCATGTCCTCAGCCGTCGTCGGGCTGCAGCCGGCCGTCGCCGACTCGGCGCCGCCGAGCGGCACCCCGGCGACCGTCACCGCTGACCCGTTGCCGACCGTCCAGATCGACGGCGTCGTCTGGACGCAGGAGGTCGTCGGAGACACGGTCTACGTCGGGGGGGAGTTCAAGAACGCGCGACCGGCGGGGGCGGCCCCCGGGGTGAGCACCACGAGCCGCACCAACGTCCTCGCGTACAGTCTGTCGACCGGCGAGCTCGTCACGTCCTGGGCGCCGCAGGCCAACGCCCAGGTGCTCACCATCGCGAAGTCGCCCAACGGGCAGCGCATCTACGTCGGCGGCTCGTTCACCTCCATCGCCGGCCAGTCCCGCTTCCGCATCGCGGCGTTCGACACCGCGACGGGCCAGCTCGTCAGCACGTTCACGCCGTCGTTCGACGGCTCCGTCAACGCCATCGTCGCCACGGACACCACCGTCTACGTGGGCGGGGCGTTCACGACGGCGAACGGGACGGCGCGGTACCGCGTCGCCGCGTTCTCGGCGTCGAACGGCGCCCTCCTGCCGTGGCGGCCGGTGCTGACCGACGGGATCGTCCGCGGGCTCGAGCTCTCTCCGGACCGCACGAAGGTGCTGCTGGGCGGCAGCTTCACCAGCGTCAACGGATCGAGCAACCCCGGCTACGGCCTCGCGCTGGTGCGACCCGACACGGGCGCCTCCCTGCCCCTGCCGGCCAACTCGCTCATCCGCAACGCGGGCACGAACGCCTCCGTCTGGGGCCTCGACGGCGACGCGGAGAACTTCTACGTGGCGGCGTACACGTTCTACGGCGGCGGCTCGCTCGAGGGCGTCGCGGCCATCCGGTGGAACGACGGCAACCTCGCGTGGATCAAGGACTGCCACGGCGACACCTACAGCGTGTACTCCACGGGCGACGTCGTCTACTCCGCGAGCCACAGCCACTACTGCGCCAACATCGGCTCGTTCCCGCAGACCGACCCGCAGGACTCGTGGACGTACTACCGGGCCACGGCCGTGACGCAAGACGCGACGCTGCTCGTCGGCAAGGAGGCCACGAACTACTTCAACTACGACGGCAAGCCCGGCCCCACGGTCCTCAACTGGTTCCCCGAGCTCAACGCGGGCTCCTACACGGGTCAGACGCAAGGACCGTGGCAGGTCTCCGGCTCCGGGCCCTACGTGCTCATGGGCGGGGAGTTCACCAAGGTCAACGGGACCAACCAGCAGGGCATCGTCCGCTTCGCGACGAGCGACGTCGCCCCGAACAAGGTCGGCCCGAGGTTCACCGGCGCCCAGCTTCCGATCACGGGCCGAGCGATCGCGACCGGGGCGGTCCGGCTCTCGTGGCAGGCGAACGCCGACTACGACAACGAGGCGCTCACGTACCGGGTGATCCGCGACGGCGAGCTGACGAACCCCGCCTGGCAGAGCGTCTACCGGACGCAGATCTGGCGTCGCCCGTACATGGGCTTCACGGACACCGGCCTCGCGCCAGGGTCGAGCCACACGTACCGCGTCATGGTCACCGACCCGTTCGGCAACCAGGCCACGAGCGAGACGATCACCGTCGTCGCGAACGGCTCGGGCACGCTCGGCGCCTACGCCAGCCGAGTCCTGCTGGACGGCGCCTCGTACTACTGGCGGCTCGGGGAGTCGGCCGGACCGACCATCCGCGACTGGGCCAGCACCAACGACGGCACGGCGGGAGCCGGCGTCGGCTACGGCCTGGCCGGAGCGCTGACGAACGACGCGAACACGGCCGGGGACCTCAGCCCCCAGCTGAGCTCGCGGGTCCTCACGCCCACCCACACGATCGCGAGCAACTACTTCACGGTCGAGGCCTGGGTGCGGGCCAACACCTCCGAGCGCGGCCGCATCGTCGGGTACGGCAACGCGACGGACGTGACGAAGACGAGCACGCTGCGGGACCGCATGCTGTGGATCGACGGCTCGGGCCGGTTCAACTTCGGCGTCAACGCCAAGGAGACCCGGGTCCTGACCTCCCCGAACCGGTACGACAACAGCGCGTGGCACCACGTCGCGGTCACGATGGGCTCGGGCGGGCTGGCGATGTTCGTCGACGGCGTCAAGGTCGCCGCGCAGCCCACGTGGACGACGGCGCAGAACTTCGTCGGCGGCTGGAGCATCGGCTCGGACAGCCTCAGCGGCTGGCCGAACCGGCCCACCACCGACTACTTCGGCGGCCGCGTGGACGAGGTCGCGATCTACCCGGACGCCCTCCCCGCGGCGACCGTCCTACAGCACTTCCAGATCGGCAAGGCGCTCATCAACGTCGCGCCCACGGCTTCGTTCGGCACGAGCACGAACGGCCTGGGCCTCGCCGTCGACGGCACGGCCTCGACCGACCTCGACGGCTCGATCACCTCCTACGCGTGGGCGTTCGGCGACGGCGGCACGGCGACCGGCCCGACGGCGTCGCACACCTACGCGGCAGCCGGCACCTACACCGTCACGCTCACGGTGAAGGACGACAAGGGGGCCACGGGCACTGCGACGCGCCAGGTGACCGCCGTGGCGCTCACCGACGAGGTGGCCGTCGACACGTTCAGCCGGACGCTGGGCAACGGCTGGGCCGACGCCGACCACGGCGGCACCTGGACGCTCAGCGGGGCGGCGTCGACGTTCGCCGTCGGTGACGGCGTCGGCCGGATGACGGTGACCTCCGCCGGTGCCGGCCGGTCGGCCACCCTCGCCGCGGTCTCGACGCTCGACGTCGACGCCCAGGTGAGCGCGTCGCTGGACAGGGCGACGACGGGTGCGGGGAACGACCTCATCCTCGTCGGGCGGGTCACCGGGACGGGCAACGAGTACCGGGCGCAGGCGAAGGTGCTCAGCACGGGCGTGGTGCAGCTCGCGCTGCGCCGCTTCGTCGGCGGAACCGCCACCTCGCTCGCCCAGGTGGACGTCCCCGGCGTCACGTACGCGCCCGGGATGCGGCTGCGGATCCGCATGCAGGCGGCCGGCTCGTCGCCGACGACCCTGCGGGCCAAGGTCTGGCCGGACGGCCAGGCGGAGCCGGGCGGGTGGCAGCTGCAGACCACCGACGCCACGGCGGCGCTCCAGGCGCCCGGCGGGGTGGGGCTCGCGACCTACGTCTCGGCGTCGGCGACCGACGCACCGGTCACCGCCTCGTTCGACGACTTCACGGCCGGCGGGCTACGCAGCGTCCCGAACGTCGCCCCGACGGCGTCGTTCACGTCGGCGACCACCGGGCTCGGCGTCGCGGTCGACGGCTCGGCGTCCACGGACCCCGACGGCTCGATCGCGTCGTACGCGTGGGCCTTCGGCGACGGCGCGACGGGCTCGGGGGCGACGGCGTCGCACACGTACGCCGCGGCCGGCACCTACACCGTCACGCTCACCGTGACGGACAACACGGGCGCGACGGACACCGAGACGGGGAGCGTCACCGTGACCCCGCCGAGCACCTCGTTCGCCCTGGACGCGTTCGGCCGGACGGTCGCCAACGGCTGGGGCAGCGCGGACCTCGGAGGGGCGTGGACCCTCTCGGGCACCGCGGCCAACTTCTCGGTCAGCGGCGGCGTCGGGCGGATGATCGTCCCGGCGGCGGGGAACACCCGCTCCGCCGTCCTGGGCGGGCTGTCGCAGAGCTCGGTCGACGCGCAGGTCAGCGCCTCCCTCGACAAGGCGCCCACGGGGGCCGGCACCGACCTGGTGCTCATCGGGCGGCGGATCAACGCCACGAACGACTACCGGGTCCAGGCCAAGGTCGCCGCGACCGGCGCGGTCTCGCTGTCGATCCGGCGCGTCGTGTCCGGGACGAACACCGCGCTGGCCACGGTCACGGTTCCCGGCCTGACCTACACCGCCGGGGACCAGCTGCGGATCCGGTTCCAGGTGGACGGCACCGGCACCACGACCCTGCGCACCCGCGTCTGGCTCGTCGGCCAGAGCGAGCCGGCCACCTGGCAGCTCCAGACCACGGACACCACCGCGGCCCTGCAGGCCGCCGGCGGCGTCGGGGTCCTGGCCTACCTGTCCGGCTCCACCACCAACGCCCCGGTCACCGCGTCGTTCGACGACCTGAGCGTCGACCCCATCGGCTGACGGGGCCGGCGGCCTCGACCTCGCACAGACGCAGCAGGGCCGCCCGAGCTCACTCGGGCGGCCCTGCTGCGTGCGCGGTGACGCAGGTCAGCCGTTGCGGAGCTTGACGACCTCGCCGTCCGTGAAGTAGTTGCCCGTCGCGGTGACCGTGGTGGTGGTCGGCCGGACGATCGCGCAGTCCTGCGAGCGCTGGCCGCGACCGAACGTGTTGCTGGAGACCGTGACGCCGGAGATCGGACCGAGGCCCTTCTCGGCGATGTTGACCGAGCACAGGCCGTTGGACATCCAGTTGCCCGTGACCTGGAGGTTGCTGACGTCGCCGCGGTCCTGGGTGACCTGGATGGCCGCGTTGTAGCCGCCCTCGATCCGGTTGTTGGTGACGCGGTGGTTCGTGCCGACCTGGATCTGGATGCCGTCGGAGTGCGTGATGCTGCCGTTCACCGTGTAGTGGCGGACGTCGTGGATGTAGGTGTTCCGGACCACGGTGTTCGAGCCGATGATGTGGACGCCGTCGACGACCTTGGCGATCTCCACCCGGTCGAGCGTGAAGTTCCAGCCGATGATGCCGTAGTGGTACTGGTTCGGGCTGGAGGGGATGAGCTCGC
>JBDIAU010000032.1:0-10913 GCA_039812565.1 Beutenbergiaceae bacterium | reverse complement strand
GTCACGGACGACAACCTCGACGCCAAGGTGGACCAGGTGGCGGAGCAGGCGAAGCGCCTCAACGACTGACCGCGCCGGGCCCGGGAGTCACGGGTGGCCGGGGGCGGGCTCGGTAGCATCGTCCCCGGTTCACCCACCCCGACCCTGGAGCCACCGTGCCCGACCACCGAGTCCTCGTCGACGGCGCCGAGCGCGACGCGGCGGACGGGACGACCGGACTCGACCTGTACCGCGACCGCCGCGACGTCGTCGCGATGACCGTCGACGGCGAGCTGCGCGACCTCGCCGCCGCCGTCCGGCCCGGCCAGGCCGTCGAGGCCGTCACGATCGGCAGCCCCGAGGGCCTCGCCGTCCTGCGGCACTCCTGCGCGCACGTGCTCGCCCAGGCCGTGCAGGAGATCAACCCGCAGGCGCGGCTCGGCATCGGCCCGCCGATCACCGACGGCTTCTACTACGACTTCGACGTCGAGACGCCGTTCACGCCCGAGGACCTCACCGCCGTCGAGAAGGTGATGGCGCGGATCGTCCGCGAGGGCCAGCACTTCCGACGCCGCGTGGTCACCGAGGACGAGGCCCGGGCCGAGCTCGCGGCCGAGCCGTACAAGCTCGAGCTCATCGGTCTCAAGGGCGCCGGCGCGGACGCCGCCGCCGCGGCCGACGGCGCGGGCGCCGAGGTGGGCGCCGGCGAGCTCACGATCTACGACAACGTCCGCCGCGACGGCTCGGTGGCCTGGAAGGACCTGTGCCGCGGCCCGCACGTCCCGAGCACCCGCGTGCTCGGCAACGGGTTCGCCCTGCGGCGCACCGCGGCCGCGTACTGGCGGGGGAGCGAGAAGAACCCGCAGCTCCAGCGCGTCTACGGCACGGCGTGGCCCACCAAGGACGACCTGCGGGCCTACCTGGAGCGGCTCGCCGAGGCGGAGCGGCGCGACCACCGCCGCCTCGGCGCCGAGCTCGACCTCTTCTCCTTCCCCGAGGAGGTGGGCTCCGGGCTGCCGGTGTTCCACCCCAAGGGCGGGATCATCCGGATGGAGATGGAGGAGTACTCCCGTCGGCGCCACGTGCAGGCCGGGTACCAGTTCGTCTCCTCGCCCCACATCACCAAGGCTGCGCTGTTCGAGACCTCGGGCCACCTCGACTGGTACGCCGAGGGCATGTACCCCCCGATGCACCTCGACGCCGAGCACGGCCCCGACGGCGAGCTGAAGCGGCAGGGGCAGGACTACTACCTCAAGCCGATGAACTGCCCTATGCACAACCTCATCTACCGCTCGCGCGGACGGTCCTACCGCGAGCTGCCGATGCGGCTGTTCGAGTTCGGCACCGTGTACCGGTACGAGAAGTCGGGCGTCGTCCACGGGCTGACCCGGGCGCGCGGCTTCACCCAGGACGACGCCCACATCTACTGCACGCGCGAGCAGATGCAGGGCGAGCTCACCTCGCTCCTGACCTTCGTCCTCGACCTCCTCAAGGACTACGGGCTCGACGACTTCTACCTCGAGCTGTCCACCCGCAACCCCGAGAAGTCGGTCGGCACCGAGGAGGTCTGGGCCGAGGCCACGGAGACCCTCGCCCGCGTGGCCGCCGACTCCGGCCTCGACCTGCGCCCGGACCCGGGCGGCGCCGCCTTCTACGGGCCGAAGATCTCCGTCCAGACCAAGGACGCCATCGGCCGCACCTGGCAGATCTCCACGATCCAGCTCGACTTCAACCTGCCCGAGCGGTTCGGCCTCGAGTACACCGCACCGGACGGCTCCCGCCAGCGGCCGGTGATGATCCACCGCGCGCTGTTCGGCTCCATCGAGCGCTTCTTCGGCGTGCTCACCGAGCACTACGCCGGCGCGTTCCCCCCGTGGCTCGCGCCCGTCCAGGTGCTCGCCGTCCCGGTCGCCGCTCCCTTCAACGACTACCTGGGCGCCGTCGTCGACCGCCTCCGCGCGCAGGGCGTGCGCGCCGAGCTCGACGCCGGCGACGAGCGGTTCAACAAGAAGATCCGCACCGCCACGCAGTCCAAGGCGCCGTTCGTCCTCATCGCCGGCGGGGAGGACGCCGAGCGCGGCTCCGTCTCGTTCCGCTTCCGCGACGGCCGCCAGGAGAACGGCGTCCCCGTCGAGGAGGCCGTCGAGCGGATCCTCACCGCGATCCGGGACCGGGTGCAGGTGTGACCGTGTCCGAGACGGACCGGACCGAGTCGCCCGAGGAGTTCGCCCGCGCGGCGGACCCGTTCGAGCGGCTCTGGACGCCGCACCGGATGGTCTACATCGCGGGGGAGGAGAAGCCGAAGCACGACCGACCCGGCCCCGAGTGCCCGTTCTGCCGGGCCCCCGCCCGCTCGGACGAGGACGGCCTCGTGGTCCACCGCGGCCGCCTCGCCTACGTGGTGCTCAACCTCTTCCCGTACAACCCCGGCCACCTGCTGATCTGCCCGTACGAGCACAAGCCCGACTACACCGACCTCACGCCCGCCGAGCGCGCCGAGGTCGGCGCGCTCACGGCGACCGCGATGGCGGTGATCCGCCAGGTGTCCGCGCCCGACGGCTTCAACCTCGGGATCAACCAGGGCGCCGTCGCCGGCGCCGGGATCGCCGGGCACCTGCACCAGCACGTCGTGCCCCGCTGGTCCGGCGACTCGAACTTCCTGCCCATCGTGGCCGGGACCAAGGCCGTCCCCGAGCTGCTCGGCCGCACGCGGGACACGCTCGCCGCCGCGTGGCCGACCGAGGCCGCGACCCCCGAGGAGGACCGATGACGCTCAGCAGCAAGGGCCGGGGGTTCTCGCAGGCGGTCTTCGGGCCCGTCGCCGCCCTGCTCGTGCGGCTCGGGGTCTCGCCCGACGCCGTGACCATCACGGGCACGCTCCTGACGATGACCGCCGCGCTCTGGCTGTTCCCGACCGGCCGGCTCGCCGGGGGAGCGCTGCTCCTCGGCGTCTTCACCCTCGCCGACACGATCGACGGGCAGATGGCACGCCGGATCGGCCGGACCGGGCCGTGGGGCGCGTTCCTCGACTCCACGCTCGACCGCTTCGCCGACGGCGCGATCTTCGCCGGGCTGGTCGTCTGGGGCGCGATGCGGGCGGGGGAGCCGACGGGCCTGAACGACCCCGCCTGGGCTGCGGCCGCCGGCCTGGCCTGCCTCGTCCTCGGCTCGATCGTGCCCTACGCCCGCGCCCGCGCCGAGGGCCTCGGGATGTCCGCGACCGTCGGCATCGCCGAGCGCACCGACCGGCTCGTCGTCGCCCTCGTCGCGGCGCTCGCCGTCGGCCTCGGGGCGCCGGTGGTCGTGCTCACCGTCGCCCTCGCCCTCCTCGCCGTCGCCAGCGCCATCACCGTCGTCCAGCGCATGGTGGTCGTCTACCGCCAGGCGACCCGGCCCGAGGGTGAGGCCGCATGAACGCCGGTCGGCTCTTCGGCATCGGGTGGCGCACCGTCCCGCGGCTCCCCGACGCCCTCGGCCGGGCGATCTTCGACGTCGTCGCCCTCGCGGTCTGGGCCCGGCGCGGCGGCGGCGTTCAGCGGCTCGAGCGCAACCTCGCCCGCGCCCGGCCCGACGCGAGCCCGCGCGAGCTGCGCCGGCTCTCACGCGCCGGGATGCGCTCCTACATGCGGTACTACTGCGAGGCGTTCCAGCTCCCCGGGTGGGACGCGGAGCTCGTCGCGGCGAAGGTCCGGGCCGTCGGCGCCACGCCGCTGCTGGAGGACCTCGCGGACGGACGCGCCGTCATCCTCGTCCTCGGGCACCTGGGCAACTGGGACCTCTCCGGCGCCTGGGCGGCCCGCGCGCTCGCGCCGGTGGTCACCGTCGCCGAGCGGCTCGAGCCGGCCGAGCTGTTCGACCAGTACGTCGCCTTCCGCGAGTCGCTCGGCATCAGCGTGATCCCGCTCGACCGCGGCACCAACGTGTTCCGCGCACTGGTCGGGCACGCCAAGCGCGGCGGCGTCGTCGTGCCGCTCCTCGCCGACCGGGACCTCTCGGCCACGGGCGTCGTCGTCGACCTCCTCGGCGAGCCCGCGCGGGTCGCCGCCGGCCCCGCGGCGCTCACTCTCGCCACCGGCGCGCGCCTCTACCCGACCCGGATCACCTACGAGCGACTCCGCGGGCGTCGGCGGCGCGCTGCCCGCGGGCCGTGGGGCACCGTCCTCGACTTCGCCCCCGCCGTCGAGGTCCCCGAGGGTCTGACCCGCGCCGATGCCGTCGCCGCGATCAGCCAGGCCTGGGTGGACTCGGTCGCCGAGGCGATCCGGACCAAGCCGGAGGACTGGCACATGCTGCAGCGCGTCTTCGTCGCCGACCTCGACCCGGCGCGGGCCCCGACGGCGGACGTGACGCCATGAGGGTCGGGATCGTCTGCCCGTACTCGTTCGACGTCCCCGGCGGCGTGCAGATCCACGTCCAGGACCTCGCCGAGCAGCTCATCTCGCTCGGGCACACCGTGTCCGTCCTCGCCCCCGCGGACGAGGAGACCCCCGTCCCGTCCTACGTGGAGTCCGCCGGGCGCACCGTGCCCGTGCGCTACAACGGGTCGGTCGCCCGGCTGAACTTCGGGCCGCGCAGCGCCGCCCGCGTGCGGCGCTGGCTCAACGAGGGCCAGTTCGACGTCCTGCACCTGCACGAACCCATCACGCCCAGCCTGAGCATGCTCGCCCTGTGGATCGCCGACGGCCCCATCGTCGCCACCTTCCACACCGCCAACGACCGCTCCCGCGCCCTGCAGATGGCGTTCCCCCTCGTCCGCCCCAGCCTGGAGAAGATCTCCGGGCGGATCGCCGTCTCCGAGGAGGCCCGGCGCACGCTCGTCGAGCACCTGGGCGGGGACGCCGTCGTCGTCCCCAACGGGGTCTACGTCGAGCGCTACCGGGCGGCGTCGCCCCAGCCGGAGTGGCAGGGCACGCCGCAGCGCCCGACCGTCGCGTTCCTCGGCCGCCTCGACGAGCCGCGCAAGGGCCTGCCTGTCCTCGTCGAGGCGATCCCCGCCGTCCTCGAACGGATGCCCGGCGTGCGGTTCCTCATCGCCGGGCGCGGCGACGTCGAGTGGGCCAAGGAGGCGCTCGGGGACGTGGGGGACTCCGTCGAGTACCTCGGCGGGGTGAGCGAGGAGGACAAGGCCTCGCTGCTGGCCTCCGTCGACGTCTACGTCGCCCCGCACACCGGTGGCGAGAGCTTCGGCATCGTCCTCGTCGAGGCGATGAGCGCGGGCTCGTGCGTCGTCGCCAGCAGCCTCAACGCCTTCCGGCAGGTCCTCGCCGACGGCGAGGCCGGGCTGCTGTTCCCCGTCGGCGACGCCGCCGCCTGCGCCGACACGCTGTGCCGGACGCTGGCCGACCCCGACCTGCGGGCCCGCACCACGGCGGTCGCCGACCGGCACGTCGAGCGCTACGACTGGGGCACCGTCGCGGCCCGCATCCTCGACGTGTACGCCATGGTCATCGACGCGGCGCACCGGCCGGTCGCCGTCGACCCGCGGTCCGGACGGGGGAGCGCGTGACCGAGCTCGAGTGGACGGCCTGGGCCTTCGTCGGCCTGCTCGCCGTCGTCATCACGGTCTGGGTGGTGTGGGCCGCCGCGTCCCGCCTCGACCGCCTCCACCGGCGCGTGCTCGCGTCGCGGGCGACGCTCGACGCGCAGCTCGTGCGGCGGGCGACCGCCGCGTGGGACCTCGCCGCCGCCGGGGTGCTCGACCCCGTGAGCTCCGTGCTGGTCGCGGAGGCCGCGCGCGAGGCCCTCACGCACTCGAACGAGGGCATCGCGCCGGCCGCGCCGGACGACGTCACCGGCGAGCTCGACCAGGCCATGGCGGAGAGCGAGCTGTCGCGCGTGCTACGCGCCGCGCTCGGCGGCCCCGAAGACCGCGCTCAGCTCGAGTCGATCGAGGGCGCCCCCGAGCTGCTCGAGCACCTCGACCAGGCCTGGTACCGCGCGCAGCTCGCCCGCCGGTTCCACAACGACGCCGTGGTCCAGGTGCGCCGCATCCGTGCCAAGGGGTACGTCCGCCTCTTCCGACTCGCGGGCCGGGCGCCCGTCCCGGCGACGTTCGAGATGGACGACGCCACGACGACGGTCTGACGCGGGCTGCACCGTGTCCGTCCCTTCGTCGCCGCCACCGGGCGGAGGTGTGCGCAACCCGCGCCTGGGCACCGCGCCCGCCGCCGTCGGGCACGCCGCGGCGATCCTCCCGCCCCCGCCGCCGCGCCGGCGCCGTACGTGGGGCCCGCTGTGGCTGACGCTCGCCGGCCTGGCGACCGCCGCCACGCTCGTGCTCGTCGCCGCGTACGTGGGCCCGCGGGCCGCCGTCGTCGGCGGGGTCCTCGCGCTCGTCCCGCTCGGCCTGGTGCTGCTCGCGCTGCGCTGGCTCGACCGGTGGGAGCCGGAGCCCCGGGCGATGCTCTGGTTCGCGGCGCTGTGGGGCGCCGGGGTGAGCGTGCTGGTCGCGATGCTCCTCAACGAGATCGGGGCGGGCTACTTCTACGAGCGCACCGGTGACCCGGAGCTCGCGCTCGAGCTGACGGCCACGTCCGTCGCGCCCCTCGTGGAGGAGACGGCCAAGGGGCTCGGCGTGCTCGCGATCCTCCTGGCGCGGCGCCGCTACTTCGACGGGCCCGTCGACGGCGCGGTGTACGCCGGCACGATCGCCGCGGGCTTCGCCTTCTCCGAGAACGTCCTCTACTTCGGCCAGGCCGCGGGCGGCCTCGCCAACGTCTTCGTCATGCGGGCGGTGCTCGCCCCGTTCGCGCACGTCCTCTTCACCGCGTGCATCGGCCTCGCCCTCGGCCTGGCGTCCCGACGGCGCAGCGGGGCCGCCGTCGCCGTGGCGTTCCCGCTCGGGCTGGCGGCCGCCGTCGGCCTCCACGCGCTGTGGAACGCGAGCACGGCGCTCGGCACCGGCTTCCTCGGGCTGTACGTCCTGGTCCACCTGCCGCTGTTCATCGGCGCCGTCGCGCTGGCCGCGTGGCTCGGCCGGCAGGAGGCGACCGTCATCCGCGACCGGTTGGACGAGTACGCCGCCGCGGGCTGGTTCCTCCCGCACGAGGTCACGATGCTCGCCTCGCAGGCCGAACGACGACGCGCGCGCGCCTGGGCGGGGCGGTACGGACCGCCCGGCACGACGGCGATGCGCTCGTTCCAGCGGCACGCCACCGACCTGGCGTTCTACCGACAGCGCGCGCTCACGGGCCGGGCCGACCTGAGGGCACCCGGCGACGAGGCGGCGCTGCTCGCGGCGGTGGGACGCGACCGGGCGGCCTTCTCCGCCGCGCGCGGCGGGCGGCCCGTCCACCCCGCGGCCCCGCCCGCCGGGCCGCTGCCCGGGCCCCAGTAGACTTGCCGGGCGCCACGGCGCCCCCACCACCGCCCCCGAACAGCGAAGGTCGACGTCACGTGTCCCAGCAGCCCGCCCCGACCGCCCACACGACCGGTACCGCCCGGGTCAAGCGGGGCATGGCCGAGATGCTCAAGGGCGGGGTGATCATGGATGTGGTCACCCCGGAGCAGGCGAAGATCGCCGAGGACGCCGGCGCCGTCGCCGTCATGGCCCTCGAGCGGGTTCCCGCCGACATCCGCGCCCAGGGCGGCGTGGCGCGGATGAGCGACCCCGACCTCATCGACGGGATCATCGAGGCCGTCTCCATCCCCGTCATGGCCAAGGCGCGGATCGGGCACTTCGTCGAGGCCCAGGTGCTGCAGAGCCTCGGCGTCGACTACGTCGACGAGTCCGAGGTCCTCACCCCGGCCGACTACGCCCACCACATCGACAAGTGGGCCTTCACGGTCCCCTTCGTCTGCGGCGCCACCAACCTCGGTGAGGCGCTGCGCCGGATCACCGAGGGCGCCGCGATGATCCGCTCCAAGGGCGAGGCCGGTACGGGCGACGTCTCGAACGCCGTCACGCACATGCGCACCATCCGCGACGAGATCCGCCGCCTCACCTCCCTCCCGCAGGACGAGCTGTTCGTCGCTGCCAAGGAGCTCCAGGCGCCGTACGAGCTGGTCCGCGAGGTCGCCGAGGCGGGCAAGCTGCCCGTCGTCCTCTTCACCGCCGGCGGGATCGCGACCCCGGCGGATGCCGCGATGATGATGCAGCTCGGCGCCGAGGGCGTGTTCGTCGGCTCCGGCATCTTCAAGTCGGGCGACCCCGCCCGGCGGGCCGCCGCGATCGTCAAGGCGACGACGTTCTTCGACGACCCGGCCGTGATCGCCGACGTGTCCCGCGGCCTCGGCGAGGCCATGGTCGGCATCAACGTCGACGAGATCCCGGAGCCGCACCGCCTCGCCACCCGGGGCTGGTGACGAGCGGCGGCGTCGTCCCGTCCGCGCCGGACGGCGCGGCTCAGCCGCACGCCGCCGACGCGCCCGCGCACGTCCTGGGGCCGGAGTGGCGGCCGGGCCCCGACGGCCTGCTGTTCCGTCGGGGCGCCCGCGTCATCCTCCTCGACGACGCCGACCGGGTCCTGCTGCTGCGCGGCCACGACGCGGACGAGCCCGCACGCACGTGGTGGTTCACCGTCGGTGGCGGGATCGACGACGGCGAGGACGAGCGCGCCGCCGCGGTGCGCGAGGTCCTCGAGGAGACCGGGCTCGTCCTGGCCGCCCACGAGCTCCAGGGCCCCGTCTTCACCCGCAGCGCGATCTTCGACTTCTTCGCCCGCACCTGCCGGCAGGACGAGGTCTTCTTCCTCGCCCGGATCGAAGCCGCGGGCGCCCTCTCGACCGCGGGCTGGACCGACGTCGAGCGCCGGGTGGTCGACGACCTGCGCTGGTGGGCGCTCGACGAGCTCGCGCGCGTGACGGAGGAGGTCTACCCGGCGGGGCTCGCGGCGCTCGTCGCCGGCCTGCTGGGCGGGTGGGACGGGCGCACCCGCCACCTGGGTCTCGCCTCCTCCCTCCGTCGTCCCCTCCCGCCGGGGACGGACCCGGTGGCGGGGGCGTCCGACGTCGCCACCTAGACTTCGTCCCCGTGACCACCCCCCGCGTCGGCGTCCTCGCGCTCCAGGGCGACGTGCGTGAGCACCTCGCCGCGCTGGAGGCCTGCGGCGCCCGCGCCGTCGCCGTCCGCCGCCCGCGCGAGCTCGACGCCGTCGACGGCATCGTGCTGCCGGGCGGTGAGTCCACGACGATCGACAAGCTGCTCCGCGCCTTCGACCTGTTCGAGCCGCTCCGCTCGCGGCTCGCCGACGGGCTGCCGGCCTACGGGTCCTGCGCGGGCCTGATCCTCCTCGCGCGGCGGGTGCTCGACGGCACGGCCGACCAGCAGAGCCTCGGGGTGCTCGACGTCGCGGTTCGCCGCAACGCGTTCGGCCGCCAGGTCGACTCCTTCGAGGAGGACCTCGACGCCCCCGAGCTGGGCGCGGGGCCGGCCGACCCGCCGCTGCGCGCCGTCTTCATCCGTGCGCCGTGGGTGGAGGAGGCCGGGCCGGGCGTCGAGGTCCTCGCCCGGGTGAGCACCGCGCCGGCCGCCGGTAGGATCGTCGCCGTCCGCGAGGGCGCCGTGCTCGCGACCTCGTTCCACCCGGAGCTCGGGTCAGACCTGCGCGTGCACGGCACGTTCGTGCGCATGGTGCGCGCGGCGGCGGCCTGACGGCGCCGCATCGAAGCGAGGAGCTGCATGTCCGGTCACTCCAAGTGGGCCACGACCAAGCACAAGAAGGCGGTCATCGACGCGAAGCGCGGCAAGCTCTTCGCCCGGCTCATCAAGAACATCGAGGTCGCGGCGCGCACCGGCGGCGGCGACCCGGCCGGCAACCCCACGCTCTTCGACGCGATCCAGAAGGCGAAGAAGTCGTCCGTCCCCGCGGACAACATCGACCGCGCGGTCAAGCGCGGCTCCGGGGCCGAGGCCGGCGGCGCCGACTACCAGACGATCATGTACGAGGGCTACGCCCCGGGCGGGGTCGCCGTCCTCGTCGAGTGCCTCACCGACAACCGCAACCGGGCGGCGTCCGACGTCCGCGTCGCGTTCACCCGCAACGGCGGCTCGCTCGCCGACCCGGGAAGCGTGTCCTACCTGTTCCAGCGCCGCGGCGTGGTCCTCGTGCCCAAAGCCGCAGACGTGACGGAGGACGACGTCCTCACTGCGGTGCTCGACGCCGGCGCCGAGGAGGTCAACGACCTGGGCGAGGCGTTCGAGGTGCTCAGCGAGGCCACCGACCTCGTCGCCGTGCGCAGCGCGCTCCAGGACGCGGGCATGGACTACGACTCCGCCGAGGCCCAGTTCGTGCCGACCATGCAGGTGGAGGTCGACGTCGACGGCGCCCGCAAGGTGCTGCGCCTCATCGACGCCCTCGAGGACAGCGACGACGTGCAGAACGTCTTCGCCAACTTCGACGCCTCCGACGAGGTGCTGGCGGCCCTCGAGGAGGACTGACCGGCCCGACCCGCCGGACCGCGGTCCCGCCGGCGGGCCGACCCGGCTGCGAGAGTGACGGCGTGCGCGTCCTCGGAGTCGACCCCGGCCTGACCAGGTGCGGCGTCGGCGTCGTCGACGTCGAGGGCGGGCGCCGGGTGAGCCTGGTGGCGGTGGGCGTGATCCGCAGCCCTGCTGGCGACCCGCCGGAGCGCCGGCTGCTCGCGGTCGCCGCGGGGCTCGACGAGTGGCTCGCGGAGCACCGCCCCGACGCGGTCGCCGTCGAACGGGTCTTCGCCCAGCTGAACGTGCGCACGGTGACCGGCACCGCCCAGGTGGCCGGCCTGGCGATGCTCGCCGCGGCCCGGCACGGCCTGCCCGTGGGGCTGCACACCCCGAGCGAGGTCAAGGCGGCCGTGACCGGCAGCGGGCGGGCCGGCAAGGAGCAGGTGCAACGGATGGTCGCCCGGATCCTCGCCCTGGCCGAGGTGCCGCGCCCCGCCGACGCCGCGGACGCGCTCGCCCTGGCCATCTGCCACGCGTGGCGGCCGCCCGGCCCGACGCCGACGGCGCGCGC
>JBDIAU010000031.1:0-10959 GCA_039812565.1 Beutenbergiaceae bacterium | reverse complement strand
CCGCGCTGGCCACCGCCGCCGCCGACCCCCGCGCCGGGCGCGGCGGCGCGGTCGAGGCCCTGGGTGGCTACCACCTCGCCTGCGACGCCACGGACGAGGCGGCCGTCACGCGGCTGCGGGTGCGCAAGCGGCGGTGGTCCAAGCCGTTCGCCGTCATGGTCGCGGACGTCGCGGCAGCGGCTGCCCTCGCCCACGCGGACGCCGCGGAGGCCAGCCTCCTCACCTCCCCGGCGCGGCCCGTGGTGCTGCTCCGGGCGCGCGGGGCGGGGGTGCCCGCGGTGGCGCCGTCCGTCGCCGCGGGCAGCCCGCGCCTCGGCGTCTTCCTGCCGTACACGGCGCTGCACCACCTGCTCCTGGAGCAGGTCGGGGGACCGGTCGTGCTCACCTCCGGCAACCTCACGGACGAGCCGCTGGCCACCGACGACGACGACGCCGCCACCCGCCTCGCGGGCGTCGCTGACGCCTTCCTCACCCACGACCGCGTGATCCGCGCCCGCTACGACGACTCGGTGACCCGGGTGGTCGCGGGCCGCGAGGCGATCGTCCGACGCGGTCGCGGGTACGCGCCGGCCGCGCTGCCGCTGCCGGTCCCGGCCGCCCGGCCCGTCCTCGCCGTCGGGGCCGAGCTCAAGCACACCTTCACGCTCGCCCGGGGCGGGCGGGCGCACGTCGCCCCCCACAACGGCGACCTCGAGGACCTCCCCACGCACCAGGCGTTCACCGACGGGCTCGCACACCTGGGGCGGCTGCTCGCGCTCGAGCCCGAGGTGGCGGCGCACGACCTGCACCCCGAGTACCTGTCGACGAAGCTCGCGGTCGCGCGATTCCCGGCGGCGCGGCGGCTGCCGGTGCAGCACCACCACGCGCACGTGGCGTCGTGCGCGGCGGAGCACGGGATCACGGGGCCGTTCCTGGGGGTGGCGTACGACGGCCTCGGCATGGGCGACGACGGCACGTTCTGGGGCGGCGAGGTGCTCCTCGCCGACCTCGCGGGCTACCGGCGCCTCGCCCGCTTCGGCCGGGCGCCGATGCCCGGGGGAGCGCTCGCGGTGTCCCGGCCCTACCGGATGGCCCTCGGGTACCTGTGGGGCGCGGAGGCGATCCCGGGAGACGCACCTGCCGCGAGCCGGCTCGCCGCCCCGCCGCCGGGGCTCGACGTCGACCCCGCCCTCGTCTCCGCGTTCCTCGCCGCGCTCGACCCGCGCGAGCTGGACGTGGTGCGCACGCAGGTGCGGCGGGGCGTGAACGCCCCCGTGGCGTCGTCGGCAGGGCGGCTGTTCGACGCCGTCGCGGCGCTCCTGGGCCTGCGCGGCGTCGTGGACCACGAGGCCCAGGCGGCGGTCGACCTCGAGGTGGCCGCGGGAAACCTGGAGACCTCGCCCCTGCCGTACCGGCTCGCGCCCGCGGCCGGGCTCCTCGTCTACGACCCGCGCCCCACGCTCGCCGCGCTCCTGGCGCGGCGTGCGGGCGGGACCTCGACGGCGGAGCTCGCCGCGGCGTTCCACGAGACAGTCGTGGAGGTCACCCGCGAGCTGGTGGCGGCGGGACGGGCGGCGACGGGTGTGGACGTCGTCTGCCTGTCCGGCGGGGTGCTGCAGAACGCCCGGCTCGCGGAGTCGATGCTCGCGCGCCTCGCCGGCGACGGGTGCGAGGTGGTGATCAACCGGCTGGTCCCGTGCAACGACGGCGGGATCAGCTATGGCCAGGCGGCCGTGGCCGCCGCGACGATGGCGGGTGCCCGCGGGCCCGGCGCGACCGGCGCCGGCGCGCGTGCCTGACGGAAAGGTGGCGCCATGTGCCTGGGCATCCCCGGCAGGGTGATCGAGATCCGGGACGACTCCCACCTGCTCATGGGCAAGGTGGACTTCGGCGGGGTCCGCAAGGAGGCCTGCCTCGCGTACACGCCGGAGGTGCGGCTGGGTGACTACGTGATCGTGCACGTCGGCTTCGCGATCAGCCGGGTGGACGAGGAGGAGGCGCTCAAGACCCTCGCCGTCCTCGAGCAGATGGGCGACCTCGTCGCCGCCGAGCTCGCGACGATGGGGCCCGGCCAGGACCGGCCCGAGGTCGTGTCCGACGACCGCGCCGCCGGAGGCCCGGGCGCCGTCGTCGGGGCGGCGCTAGCCGAGGACGGGGTCGCGTCGTGAAGTACCTCGACGAGTACCGCGACCCGGTGCTGGCGAAGGCGCTGCTCGCCGAGATCCACCGGATCACCACGCGGCCGTGGACCCTCATGGAGGTGTGCGGCGGGCAGACCCACACGATCGTCAAGCAGGGGATCGACGAGGTGCTGCCCGAGGGTGTGCGGATGATCCACGGACCGGGGTGCCCGGTCTGCGTGACGCCGCTGGAGCAGGTGGACAAGGCGCTCGCGATCGCGGCCCAGCCGGGTGTCATCTTCACGAGCTACGGGGACATGCTGCGCGTCCCGGGCTCGACCACGGACCTCCTGGCGCTCAAGGCCCGCGGTGCGGACGTGCGGATCGTGTACTCCCCGCTCGACGCGCTCGCGGTGGCGGTGGCGCACCCCGACCGGCAGGTGGTGTTCTTCGCCGTCGGCTTCGAGACCACGGCGCCGGCGAACGCGATGGCGGTGGCCCAGGCGGCCGTGCGCGGGATCGACAACTTCTCCGTGCTCGTGAGCCACGTGCTCGTGCCGCCGGCGATGACGGCCCTGCTCGACTCCCCAGCGAACGTGGTGCAGGGCTTCCTCGCGGCGGGGCACGTGTGCGCCGTCATGGGGTGGACGGAGTACGAGCCGATCGCGGCTCGGTACCACGTGCCCATCGTCGTGACGGGGTTCGAGCCGCTGGACCTGCTCGAGGGGATCCTGATGGCCGTCCGGCAGCTCGAGGACGGCCGCGCCGAGGTGGAGAACCAGTACGCGCGGGCGGTCCGGCGGGAGGGGGTGCCGCCCGCCCAGCGGCAGGTCGCCGAGGTCTTCGAGGTGGGGGACCGGACCTGGCGCGGGGTCGGGCGGATCCCCCGGTCGGGGTACCACCTGCGTCCCGAGTACGCGAGGTTCGACGCGGAGGCCCGGTTCGACGTCGGCGAGATCCGCACCGTCGAGCACCCCGCGTGCATCGCCGGCTCGATCCTCACCGGGGAGAAGGTGCCGCTCGACTGCGTGGCGTACGGCACGCTGTGCACGCCGCAGCGGCCGCTGGGTGCGCCGATGGTGAGCGCCGAAGGGACGTGCGCCGCCTTCTACGCCGCCGCCCGCGGCCTCGGACCGCGGGCGAGGGCGGTGAGCGCCTCGTGAGCGGGGGCGCGCTCTCGCCGGTCTGCCCGGTGCCGATCCCCGAGGGTGCGCGCGTGATCCTCGGCCACGGCTCCGGGGGGCAGCTCTCGAACGCCCTCCTGCGTGACGTCATCGGACCGTGCCTGGCCCCGGCGTCGCCCGGCGGGCCGCTGAACGACGCCGCCGTGCTCGACGTCGGACCAGGTCGCCTCGCATTCACGACCGACTCGTTCGTGGTGAGCCCGCTGGTGTTCCCGGGCGGGGACATCGGCGAGCTCGCCGTCAACGGCACCGTCAACGACCTGGCGATGATGGGTGCTCGGCCGGTCGCCCTGTCGCTCGCGTTCATCGTCGAGGAGGGGTTCCTGCTCGAGGACCTCGCGGCGATCGCCGCGTCAGCGGCGCGGGCGGCGGCCGCGGCGGGGGTGCAGATCGTCACCGGCGACACCAAGGTGGTGGGGCGGGGCGCGGCCGACCGGCTGTTCGTGAACACCTCCGGCGTCGGCGTCGTGCCCGACGGCGTGGCCCCGGCGGCCGACCGGGCGCGCCCGGGGGACGCCGTCGTGCTGTCCGGTCCCATCGGCCTGCACGGCGTCGCGATCATGAGCGTCCGCGAGGGGCTGGAGTTCGAGGTGGAGATCGCCTCGGACACCCGGGCGCTCCACGCGCTCGTCGCGGCGGCGCTCGCGGTCGAGCCGGACGTCCGGGTGCTGCGTGACCCGACCAGGGGCGGTCTCTCCTCGACCCTCAACGAGATCGCGGCGTCGTCCGGGGTGGGGATGGTGCTCGAGGAGCACGCGATCCCGGTGCCGGAGCCCGTCCGCGCGGCCTGCGAGATGCTCGGGCTCGACCCCTTCCACGTGGCCAACGAGGGTGTGTGCGTGGCCGTCGTGCCGGGCGGGTCGGCGGCCGCGGTGGTCGCCGCGATGCGGTCGGTCCCGGGCGGTGAGGGGGCCGTCCGGATCGGGTCGGTGGTGGCGGACCACCCGGGGATGGTGACGATCCGGACGATCGTGGGGAGCGAGCGGATCGTCGACACGCTCGTGGGCGAGCAGCTCCCGCGGATCTGCTGACTCGCCCCGCCGCCCGCCCCCCGCCCGGCCCGCCCGCCCCCCGCCCGTTGAGTTCTGCGTTCGGGGGCGTCCGCGGCCGTGAGACGCCCCGGTTCGCAGAACTCAACGGATGGGGCGGGTGGCGGGGGAAGGCGGGTCGTCCACAGGCGGCTGGGGGGTCACTCCGTCCACAGCCGGGCCGGTGGCGGGCGGGGCGAGTGGCGCCGGCTCACCAGAATCCCCGGCGTGACCCGACCTCACGACGTCCCGAGCCCGCTCGCGAGGGGACCCTTCACGCGGGCGGCCGGTCTTGCCCACGTCAGCCCGGACGACCTCCGGGGCCCCTCCTACCAGCGACTCCTGCGCGGTGCCCACCAGGCGACCGGAGACGTCTCGACGACGGCTCGCATCACCGCTGCCCTTGCGGTGCTGCCGCCCGGCACGGTCCTCGCAGGGCGGAGCGCGCTGTGGAGCTGGGGCGTCCGGCTCGCGTCACCGACCGAACCCGTCGACGTGATCGTGCCGCCGGGGAGCCGCGCCCGGCGCCGCGCAGAGATCCGCGTGCGTCGCGACACGCTCCTTCCCGGCGAGGTCCTGAGCCTGCCGCTCGGGCTGACGACGTCGCCCGAGCGAACCGCGTTCGACGTCGCCCGGTCGGCGCCCGCGATGACTGCCGTCCCGATGCTCGACCAGCTCGTCCGTGCCACCCGCCTGCGGCAAGAGGAGGTGCTCGCGCTCGCCGCCCGCCACCGCCACACCCGTTGGCTCAGCCGTGTCGAGCCTGCCCTGGCGCTCGTCGACGCCGGGGCTGAGTCGGTGCGGGAGTCGCAGCTGCGACTGGTGCTCGTCGAGGCCGGCCTGCCTGTGCCCGTTGCTCAGCACGTGATCCTCGACGCCGACGGCCGTTTCGTGGCGCGCACCGACCTCGCCTGGCCCGAGCTCCGCGTCGCCTGCGAGTACGACGGCGCCCATCACGACGAACGCGGGCAGGTGATCCGTGACCGCGCACGGCTCAACGCGATCCGGCGGGCCGGGTGGACCGTCGTCGTCGTCGACGCCGCACAGTTCGCCCGGCGCCACGAGGTGGTCGCAATGGTCCGGGCCGTGCTGGCACAGGCCCGTCCGAACCGTTGAGCTCTGCGTTCGGGGGCGTCCCGGCCCCCATGACGCCCCCGAACGCAGAGCTCAACGTTCGAGCGCCGCCCGGATGGTCGCGACGGCGGGCTCGACGGCCGCCCTGACGGCGGGGGAGAGCCCGGCGCCGTGCTCGAAAGTCGAGGCCACGACACCGACGAGCACGACCCGTGGCGGCAGTCGCCGCAGGGCCCGCGCCAGCTCTACCGCGGACGCCAGACCGAACGCGTGCGTCCCGCCGCGGCCGGTGCGTTCCCAGGCGTCCTCCGGGAGCGGGGCCGCGCCGTCGCCGGTCTCCAGGACCACCAGCTGCCCGGGCGTCGACCCGGGCGACCACACCGCGTCGACGACGACGACGGCGCTCGCCCCGGTCATCGACTCCACGAGGTCCGTGGGGTCCTCGTGCGCGAGGACGCGCACCCCGGCGAGCCCGAGGCTGGCCACGCGTCGCGCGACGACCGGCCCGACGGCGTCGTCCCCCCGGTCGGGGGAGCCGAGCCCCACGACGAGCACCTCACCCACGCCCGTCACCACCGCCCCGGCACCGCCGCCCGGTCAGCGCCGGTCGACGGTGAGGTCGAGGAAGTGCGTGGCGCAGGAGATGCACGGGTCGTAGTTGCGGATCGCCTGCTCGCAGCGGTGGGAGAGCGCGTGGTCGTCGAGCTCGGTCCACATCTCCACCATGGTGCGCAGGTCGGCCTCGATCGAGGGCTGGTTCTGCGACGTCGGCGGGACGATCTGCGCGTCCTGGATGATCCCCGCGTCGTCGATGACGTACCGGTGGAACAGGACGCCGCGGGGCGCCTCGGACGCGCCGAAGCCCTCGCCGGCCCGCGCCGGCACCGGGACGGACGGCGGTACCCCGTCCACCCAGCCGTCGATGATCCGCAGCGCCTCGTGGTACGCCTCCACGAGCTCCACGCCGCGCACGAGGAGTGAGCGGAACGGGTTGCGGCAGGTCTCCCCGAGCCCGGCGGCCCTCGCCGTCTCCTGCGCCAGCGGTGAGAGCCGGTCGTAGTTCAGCGTGTAGCGGGCGAGCGGCCCGACGACGTAGGGTCCGCCGCCGTCGAGCGTCGCGTGGAGCGCGTTGGAGTGCTCGACGTGCTGCTCCTCGATGTGCTGCGTGAACTCCTGGACGCGGAACGCCTTGCCGGCGGAGGTCACGACGTCCCCGGACTCGATCGGGTACCCGGCGGCCGACCGGAGGGCGAGGTACTCGTACGGCTGTTCCATCTCGGGGAAGTCGAACGAGGCCAGGAGCGGCATCGCGGCGAGGGCCTCGTCCAGCGCCCGCTCGAGCTTCGGCCGCACCGCGCGCAGCTCGGCGACCGTCGGCATGCGGTAGAAGCCGCCGAGGCGCACGTTGATCGGGTGGACGGACCGGCCGCCCACCACGTCCATCAGGTCGTTGCCGGCCTTCTTCATCCTCAGGGCGCTCTCCACGACGGCGGGGTGGTCGGCCGCCATCGCGATGGCGCTCTCGTAGCCGAGGAAGTCCGGCGTGTGGAGCAGGAACATGTGGAGCGCGTGGCTCTCGATCCACTCGCCGCAGTAGAGCAGCCGGCGCATCAGCCGGATCGCCTCGGGCACGCTCACCCCGCACGCGTCCTCCATCGCCCAGCACGACGACGTCTGGTACGCCACCGGGCAGATCCCGCAGATGCGCGCGGTGATGTCCGGCGGCTCGGTGTACGCCCGCCCGCGCAGGAACGCCTCGTAGAAGCGGGGCGGCTCGTAGATCCGCAGCTGGACGGTCTCGACCTTCCCGTCGCGAAGCTCGATGTGCATGGCGCCCTCGCCCTCCACCCGGGCGAGCGTGCCGACGTGCATCACCTGCCCGCCGTCGCGGAGCTTGTGGCTCATGCGTCCGCCTCCGCTCCGAGGAGCCGCTCGTGCCGCTCGCTCTCGCGCCGGAACGGCTCGGAGGCGGCGTTGAAGGTGCGGTAGACCCGCATCACCTCCGCCTCGGTCATGCCGAGCACCCGGAGGCGGTCGGCGAGCGAGGCGGTGTTCGGGGTGTCCTGCGGACCGAAGCACCCGTAGCACCCGCGCGAGAACGCGGGGCACAGGGCCCCGCACCCTGCCTGGGTGACCGGACCGAGGCACGGCGTCCCGCCGGCGACGGCCACGCACACCGTCCCGCGCCGCTTGCACTCGACGCACACGGAGAAGGAGGGGATGCGCGGCCGGCGGTTCTGGATGGCGGCGGCGAGCACCTCGAGGAGCTGGGTCTTGTCGATGGGGCAGCCGCGCAGCTCGAAGTCGACGCTCACGTGAGCCGAGATGGGCGTGGAACGGGCGAGCGTGGACAGGTACTCGGGGTGGGCGTAGACGATCGAGCGGAACTCGGCGACGTCCCCGAAGTTGCGCAGGGCCTGGATGCCGCCCGCGGTGGCGCACGCCCCGATCGTGATGACCCGCCGGGACACCTCACGGACGTGCTGGATGCGCTCGATCTCCTCGGGGGTCGTCACCGAGCCCTCGACGAGCGAGACGTCGTACGGGCCCTCGACGACGGCGCGCGTGGCCTCCGGGAAGTACGCGATCTCGACGGCTCCCGCGACGGCGAGCAGCTCGTCCTCGCAGTTGAGCAAGGAGAGCTGGCACCCGTCGCAGGAGGCGAACTTCCAGACGGCGAGCCTCGGCCTGCCGTGGTGCGCCCGGGCGTACTCCTGCCCGTGACCGATGTGGCTGTGGAGCGTCGGAGCGGTCATCGTCGCCTCACAGCTCGCTTCGGGCCATCAGCGGGGCGAGGCGGTCGTACCGGAGCACCGGACCGTCCACGCAGAGGAAGAGCTCGCGGTACTGACAGTGGCCGCACAGGCCGACGCCGCACTTCATGTTCCGCTCCATCGAGAGGCGGATCCGGTCGGGCGCCACCCCGCGGTCCGCGAGGGCCTGGGCCGAGTAGCGCATCATCACCTCGGGACCGCAGACGAGCGCGAGGCAGTGCCAGGCGTCGAACCCGGCCCGGGCGACGAGGTGCGTCACGAGGCCGACGCGGCCCCGCCAGGCATGCTGGCCGTTGTCGACGGTGATCTCGACGACGATGCCGTGCTGCTTGGCCCACCGGAACAGGTCGTCGCTGAAGAGGATGTCCTCCGGCGTGCGGGCGCCGTAGAGGAGCACCACCCGGTCGTAGGCGTCCCGCTCGGCGGCGAGCTGCAGGAGCGCGGGCCGCAGCGGCGCGAGCCCGATGCCGCCGGCGACGACGACGACGTCCCCGCCCTTGCCGTCCACGACGTCCCACCCCGTGCCGTACGGGCCGCGCACCCCGAGCACGGTGCCGGGAGGCGCCGTCGCCAGGGCCGCGGTCACCGAGCCGACGTTGCGGATGGTGTGGAGGAGCGGGCCAGGCCGGGTGGGGTCGCCGCTGATCGAGATGGGGGCCTCGCCGACGCCGAACGCGTGGAGCATCGTGAACTGCCCCGCGGCGAACCGCAGCGGGCCGCCCTCGAGGGGGTCGAGGGCCAGGGTGTAGGTGTCGCGGGTGTCCTGGTGCGTGCGGGTGACGACGAACGGGCGGGGCAGCATCGGGTCGCCGTCGACCGCACGTGCCACGGCCTCGGGCCCGGCCGCGCTAGTCATGGACCTCTCCGTACAGGTCGAGCAGCCGGACCCGGGCGGACTGGAGCCGGTGCGCCATCACCTCCGTGATCCGGCGGGTCACGGCGTAGCCGACCCCCGGGTCGGCGTCGCACGCGGCCCGGAGCCGCTCGGCGTCGAACCGGATCGCGTCGGTCCCCTCCGTGGCCCGGGCGTCGAACATCCAGCGGTACGGGGCGATGAGCCAGGACCAGCCGACCACGTCGCCCCCGCACGCGGCGTCGAGCACGGCGCCGCCCCCGACGGGCATGGACAGCTCGATCGTCACCCGTCCGGACCGGATCGCGTAGAAGCCGTCCGCGCTCTCGCCCGCGCGGAAGAGCTGCTCCCCGGCCGGGATGTGGACGTCGGCCCCGCAACCCGCCAGGACCGCGATCGTCGGCGCCGCGAGGCCCGCGAAGAACGGGTGCTCGGCGACCTGCTGCTCGATGGTCACGGGGTCCTCTCAGGGTCGTGGTCCGGCCGCCAGGGGCGGGCGGCCGGAGGAGGGCACGCCGCGCAGTGCGGCCGCCTCTGCCGTGATGTCGATGGCCGCGGGGCACCACGTGATGCACCGGCCGCACCCCACGCAGCCGGAGGTGCCGAACTGGTCGATCCACGAGGCGAGCTTGTGGGTCATCCACTGGCGGTACCGGGACCGGGTGCTCTCCCGGACGGTGCCGCCGTGGATGTAGGAGAAGTCCGCGTTGAAGCACGAGTCCCAGACGCGCCGTCGCTCGGCGTCGGTGCCGGTGAGGTCCGAGACGTCCTGGACCGTGGTGCAGAAGCACGTGGGGCAGACCATCGTGCAGTTGGTGCACGCCAGGCACCGCGAGGCGACGTCGTCCCAGCGGGGGCTCTCGACGCTCGCGTAGAGGATCTCCTTGATCCCGTCGGTGTCCAGCGTGCGACCCATGTGCCGGGCCGCGTCCGCGGCGACGTCGTCCGCCCGGGTCAGGTCGGCGTCGTCGGCCGGCCGCGTGCTCACCTCGGCGATCACCTCCGCACCTCGCTCCGAGCCGACCTCGACGACGAAGCGGTGCGGCCGGTCGTCGTCGGCGAGGAGCTCGGTGAGCGCGAGGTCGTAGCGCGCGCCGGCGACCGACGACGGCGACGGGCCCGTGCCCATGGACACGCAGAAGCACGTGCCGCCGGGGGCGGAGCACGTCACCGCGACGACGAAGGCGTCGGTCCGCCGCGCCCGGTAGTGCGCGTCCTGGTACGGCCGGCTCGCGAGCACGCGGTCATGGACGGCGAGGGCGGCGACGTCGCACGAGCGGACGCCGAGGAGGGCGTAGGGAGGTCGCTCGGCCGGGGTCGGCGTCGTCCCCGGCTCGCCCTCGCGCTCGACCGTGAAGCCGTCCTCTCCCCGCCGTCCCCGCCACAGGATCTCGGAGGTGGGGAAGAAGACGGGCTTGGCGGACTGGGCGCCGGAGGCGAAGCCGAAGAGGGCGTCGTCGTCGCGCCTGCGCAGGCGATAGGTGCCCGCCTCCTGCTCGTCCCCCCAGCCGCGCGGCAGCTGGTCGACGGACGTGACGGGCGCGTTGACGACGGCGCCCTGCCGGACGGTCGGTCCGATGACCGTGTAGCCGCGACCGGCCAGGGTGTCGATGAGCGCCTGGAGCCCGCTCAGGTCGAGCACTCGGGTCTCGTCCGCCATGACGCCTCCCGGATGAGGTCGCCTCGACGGTATGACGCGGATCGCACCGGGCCCAGGGACCAACGTCGCCGGGGCCCGGGCCGCAGGGCGGCCCGTGTCGCGACGAGGGCCGGGCCCGGTCGGAGTGGTCCGACCGGGCCCGGCCCGGGGTGGTGGTGGGCGTCGTCGTCAGGCGGCGCCGGCGGTGCCGAGGATGCGCAGGACCTCGCGGGCTCGGGTGGCCGGTCCCCGGGAGGGGGCGTTGGCGCCGAGGATGATCCGCGCGATGCGCTGCTGGAGCACGACGT
>JBDIAU010000030.1:0-11049 GCA_039812565.1 Beutenbergiaceae bacterium | reverse complement strand
CCCGCCGCCGCCCGGCCGCCGCGCCGCTGGCCGGCCTGGCCGTCCTGGCTCTGAGCCCGCTCCCGCTCGCCGCCTGCGCCACGAGCGCCGCCGACGGCGGCTCCCCCACGGCAGCGACGCCGACCGCCACGGGCGCGGCCTTCCCCGTCACGATCAGCAGCTGCGGCACCGCGACCACGCTCGACGCGCCGCCGGGCCGGGTGGTCACGGTGAAGTCCTCGATGACCGAGCTGGTCCTCGCCCTGGGCGCCGGGGACCGGCTGGTGGGCACGGCGTTCAGCGACGGTCCGCTGCCGGCCGACCTGGCCGACGCCCCCGGCGCCGACGCGCCGGTCCTGTCCGAGCGCGTCCCCGCCGCTGAGGTGGTCCTCGAGGCCGAGCCGGACCTGGTGATGGCCGGCTGGGAGTCCGTGCTCAGCGCCGACGGCGCCGGGGAGCGACCCGCGCTCGAGGGGCTCGGCATCAGCACCTACGTCGCGCCGTCGGCCTGCAAGGACCCCGCGTACCAGCCGGACCCGCTCACGTTCGACGACGTCTTCGCCGAGATCGTCGAGGCGGGCGCGCTCCTCGGCACGCCGGACGCCGCGGCCGCCCTGGTCGCGGAGCAGCGGGCCGAGCTCGAGGCCGTCGTTCCGTCCGCCGCGGGCCTCAGCGCGCTGTGGTACTCCTCGGGCTCCGACACCCCGTACGTCGGCGCCGGCATCGGCGCCCCGCAGATGATCATGCAGGCGGCGGGCCTGGAGAACATCGCCGCCGACGTGCGCGACACGTGGACGTCGCTCTCGTGGGAGGCCGTCGCCGACCGGGGCCCCGACGTCATCGTCCTCGTCGACTCCGCCTGGAACACCGCAGAGCACAAGAAGGAGGTGCTCGCCGCGAACCCGACGACGGCGGCCCTCCCGGCCGTGCAGCAGGAGCGCTACCTCGTGGTCCCGTTCGCCGCCACGGAGGCGGGCGTGCGCAACGTCGACGCCGTCGCCGCCCTCGTCGACCAGCTCGCCGACGTCGCGCCCGGCGTCGGCCCGGGCAGCGGCTCCGCGACGCCCTGATGCCGCGCGGGGCCGGGGTCCGGGGCGACGCCGTCGGGACGGCGGCGGGCCCGCCCGCGCCCACCACCACGTCCACACCTGCCCCGGCGACGGTGCCCGGGGCGCCCCGGCACCGCTCGCTCGCCCTGTGGCTCGGGGCCCTGGGCGCCGTCCTGGCGGCATCCCTCGTGCTGGCGGTCACGATCGGCCCGGCCGACATCGCCCCGGGCGACGTCGTCGCCTCCCTCCTGGCCCACCTCGGCCTCGGCGGGCAGCCGCTGGGCCCGATCCAGGAGGCGATCGTCTGGCAGGGCCGCGCCCCGCGGGCGCTGACCGCGGCGGCGGTGGGCGCGGGCCTGGCGCTGTGCGGCGTCGCGATGCAGGGCGTGACGCGCAACCCGCTCGCCGACCCCTACCTGCTCGGCGTCTCGGCCGGGGCGACCGTCGGCGCCGTCGCCGTCCTCCTGCTCGGCCTCGACCTCCTGCTGCCGGCCGCCGCGTTCGCGGGCGCCCTGCTCGCGCTCGTCGGCACGCTCCTGCTCGCCGGGGGCGCGGGCGGGTTGACCCCGACCCGCACCGTGCTGGCCGGCCTCGCGGTCGCCCAGGGCTGCGCCGCGGTCACGTCCTTCGTCATCTTCTGGTCGGCCACCGGCGACTCCTACCGCGAGATCCTCTCGTGGCTCATGGGCTCGCTGGCGGGCTCCTCGTGGGCCACGGTGGCGATCGCGGGCGTCGCCCTGCTGCTGGTGGGGCCGGTCCTGCTCGCGGACGCCCGGACCCTCGACGCGTTCACCCTCGGGGAGGTCGGCGCGGGCGCACTCGGCGTCCACGTCCCGCGGGCCCGGTGGCGCCTCTTCGTCCTCGTGGCGCTGCTGACCGGCGCGCTGGTGAGCGTGAGCGGGGCGATCGGCTTCGTCGGGCTGATCGTCCCGCACGCGGTCCGCCTGCTCGTGGGGTCACGGCACCACCGGGTGCTGCCCGTGGCGGCGCTCGCCGGTGCGACGTTCCTGCTGTGGGCGGACACCGCCGCGCGCACGGTGGTCGAGCCGCGCGAGCTTCCCGTCGGCATCATCACCGCGGGCCTCGGCGCCCCCGTCTTCGCCCTGCTGCTCTGGCGACGCCGGGTGCGGGGGTAGCGCGATGGCCGAGACCCTCCAGACGAGCCGGGCGTCCTTCCGGGCGGCGGGCCGGCTCATCGTCGACGGCGTGGACGTCACCGCTCCCCCGGGCGCCGTGACGGGGGTGCTGGGCCCCAACGGCTCCGGCAAGACCACCCTGCTGCGCCTCGTCGTCGGGGTGCTGCCGCTGGAGACGGGCGCCGTCCTGCTGGACGGCGTCGACCTGGCGCGCGTCACGCGGCGGGACCGGGCCCGGCGGGTCGCGCTCGTGGCCCAGGACGCCGCCCCCGACGGGGGCCTCGGCGTCCTCGACGTCGTCCTGCTCGGGCGCACGCCCCACCGCTCCCGGTGGGGCGGCGACAGCGCGGCTGACCTCGCCCTGGCGCACCGGTGCCTCGCGCGCACCGGCGCCGCCGACCTGGCCGACCGCCCGCTGGCCACGCTCTCGGGCGGGGAGCGGCAGCGGGTCCACCTGGCCGCGGCGCTCGCTCAGGAGCCCCGGCTCCTGCTGCTCGACGAGCCGACCAACCACCTCGACGTCGCGGCCCAGCTCGCGATGCTCGCGCTCGTGCGTCGGCTCGCCGGCGAGGGGGTCACCGTGGTCATGGCCGTCCACGACCTCAACCACGCCCTGACCTGGTGCGACCATGTGGTGGTGCTCGCCGGGGGCCGGGTGCGTGCCGCCGGACCACCCGCGGACGTCCTCACGCCGACGCTCGTCGACGAGGTCTACGGCGTGCGCGCGGACGTCGCGCAGGTGGCCGGGCGCCGGGTGCTGGTGCTCAGCGCCCGGGCGGAGCCGGCGGCGCTCGACGGCGCGCGCACCGGCTGAGCGCCGGCCCGCCGCCCCGGGGTCCCACCTACGATGCGTCGATGGCGACCTCGTGGCTCTGGCACGTCCCGCGCGGCTTCCTCATGGGGACCGCGGACATCGTCCCCGGAGTCTCGGGCGGGACGATCGCGCTGGTCCTGAACATCTACCCGCGCCTGGTGGCATCGATCCGGGCGGGCAGCAGCGCCGCCGGCCGCCTCCTGCGCGGCGACGTCGCCGGGTTCCGGACGTGGCTGCGCCGGGTCGAGTGGTCGTTCCTCCTGCCGCTGCTCGGCGGGATCCTCCTGGCCGCGTTCACGCTGGCCCACCTGCTCGAGACGGCGCTCGCGGAGCACCCCGTGCCGATGGCCGCCCTGTTCCTGGGCCTGGTCGGCGGGTCGGTGGTGGTCGCGTGGCGGCTCCTGACCCGCCGGGACGCCGCGCACCTGGCGATCGTGGCCGGCGTCGGCCTCGCGGTCTTCGTCCTGCTGGGCCTCGGGGCCGACGACGGCGCCTCCCCGGGCCAGCGGCTGGACCCACCGCTGTGGGCGTTCCTCCTGGCCGGCGCGGTGGCGATCTGCGCCATGATCCTGCCCGGGATCTCCGGCTCGTTCGTCCTGGTGATGCTGGGCATGTACGGCCCGGTGCTGCGGGCGGTGGCCGCGTTCGAGCTGCTCACGGTGGCGGTGTTCGCCGTCGGCGCGGTGCTGGGCCTCGCGGTGTTCTCGCAGGTGCTGCACTGGGCGTTGGAGCGGTACTACGACGTGGTGCTCGCCGCGCTGGTCGGGCTCCTCGTCGGCTCGACGCGCGTGCTGTGGCCGTGGCCGGACGGGGTGGACAGCGTGGCGCTGGCCGCGCCCGACTCCCAGGTGCTCGTGGCGGCGGCGCTGTGCGCGGGCGGCTTCGCGCTCGTCCTGCTGGTCACGCGGGCCTCCGAGCGCGTCCAGCACCTCGGCGCGGCGGACGAGGTCCGCGAGCTCAAGGCCTGAGCGGCGCCGGCCCCCCGGCGGCCAGGCCCGCCTCGAAGCCGGCGGCGAACCCCGCCGCGCGCCCGGCCGCGAAGGCCTCGGCGGTGCCGAGGGAGAACATGTCGTCCGCGCCGGTGCGGTTGAGCGTGGCGGCGCCGGCGCCGTCGTCGTCGCCCACCAGGTGACCGAGGCCGCGGACGACGGCGGCCGGTCGCCCGGACACCTTCCCCTTGACCAGGTCCGCGGCGGCGGCGACCTCGTCGGCGACGGCGATCACCGTCACCTCCAGCGGGGTGCCGAACGTGTCCCGGCTGCCGCGCAGGTCCTCCAGGACGCGCAGGCCCGCGGCGCCGATCGCGACGTCCGCGACGCCCTGGCGCCACGGTCGGCCGACGGTGTCGGCGAGGACGACGGCGGGCCGGGCCCCGAGGCGTGCGGCGAGCGCCGTCCGCAGGGTCCGGGCGGCGTCGTCGGGGTCCTCCGGCAGGAGCAGGACGGTGCCCGGCGGCGTGTTCGAGGCGTCGACGCCGGCCGCCGCCATGACGATCCCCTGCGGGTTCTCCACGATCCGGGTGACGCCGCGCGCGTGCTCGCGCGTGGCGACGACGCGGACGGTCTGCTCGGTGACGGCCTGCTCGCGGTCGCTCGCCGCGACCACCCGCCCCTGCGCCTTCGAGACCACCTTGCTCGCGACGACGACGACGTCGCCGTCCCCGACGCCGCGGGTCCCGTCGGGCCAGGCCACGCCGGCGAGCGCGGGGGCGAGCGCGTCGGCGAGGCCGTCGAGGCCGACGCCGGGCGCCACCTCGCCGACCCCGCCGGGCGCGACGACCAGGAGGCCCGCTGCAGCCGGCTCCGTCATCGGGTGAGCCGCGGCAGGACGTCGGCCGCGAAGACGTCGATCCACTCGCGCTGGTTGCGCCCGACGTTGTGGACGTAGACCTTGTCGACGCCGAGGTCGAGGTAGCGCTGGATCTCGGCGCGGTGGGCGTCCGGGTCGGCGGAGACGACCATCCGGCCCTCGAAGTCCTCCGGGCGGACGAGCTTGGCGATCTGCGCGAGGTCGAAGGGCGAGCGGAGGTCCGCCTTGGGGAAGCGCATCCCCCCGTTGGGCCACTCGGTCAGAGCGTTCGCGAGCGCCTCTTCGTCGGTGGGCGCCCAGGAGAGGTGGAGCTGGAGGAGGCGCGGCATGCCGGCCGGGTCCTTGCCCGCCTCCCGGGCCCCGGCCTCGAAGCGCTCGATCAGGCCCGCGACCTTCTCGACGGGCGCCCCCACCGTGATGAGCCCGTCGGCGTGGCGGCCGGCGCGTCGAGCCGTCACCGGGCCCGCGGTCGCCACGTAGATCGGGGGCGCGACCTCGGGCATCGTCCACAGCCGGGTCGACTCGAGCCGGTAGAACTCGCCGGCGTGCTTGACGTCCTTCCCGGCCAGGGAGCCGGCGAAGAGCTTGGAGATGATGTCGATGGCCTCGAACATGCGGTTGATCCGCTCCGGCGCCTCCGGCCAGTAGCCGCCGACGACGTGCTCGTTGAGCGCCTCGCCGCTGCCGAGCCCGAGCCAGTGCCGCCCGGGGTACATCGCCGCGAGGGTGGCCGAGGCCTGGGCGACCATCGCGGGGTGCCACCGGAACGTGGGCGTGGTGACGCCGGGGCCGAGGTCGCCCGTGGTGCGCTCGCCGAGGGCCGCGAGGACGTTCCAGACGAACGCGCTCTGCCCCTGCTGCGGCACCCACGGCTGGAAGTGGTCGGCGGCCATGACGCCGGAGAACCCGCGGGCCTCGGCGTGGACCGCGAGCTCGACCGCCTCGCGGGGGTGGAGCTGCTCGAGCGCTGCGGCGTAGCCGACCGTCACACCCATCGATCCTCCTCGTCGCCGGGACCACGCCAACGTACCCGCCGGGGCGGCGGCGCACGGCGCGGGGCCGGGCGACGCCCCCGGGACGGGCGACGACCACAAGGCCGGCGACAGCGGGTGCCCACGTCCCTTGACACCGCTCCACCCCGCGGGAGCAGACTCGAAGGGTCGAGATCTCACTGGGCGACGCCGCCACCGGGACGACGATCCGCACCAGCGGTCGACGTCGGGGATGCGTCATGAGAACCACGGTCCGGACCCCGTTCACCGCCCTCCTCGCGCTCGCGCTGGCGGCCGTGCTCGCCGTCGTCGCCGCCGGGCCGCCGGGCGCCGCGGCCGCGCCGACGAACTCGCCGATCGGCCACCTGGACGCCGTCGTGGCCCGTCCGGGCGCCGTCGACGTGCGGGGCTGGGCGCTCGACCCGGACACGACGGCCCCGATCTACGTCTGGGTGACCCTCGACGGCGCGGGACGGCACGTCTACGCGAACCAGCCGCGGCCCGACGTCGCGGCCGTCCACCCGTTCTACGGGCCGAACCACGGCTTCGCGGCGACGCTCGCGGCGTCGCCCGGGACGCACACGGTCTGCGCCACGGCGCACAACGTCGGCCAGGGCGCCCACCAGCCGCTCGGCTGCCGCACCGTGCGGGTCCTCGCGGCCGGCGTCCCGATCGGGAGCTTCGAGGCCGCGACGGGCGTCGTCGGCGGCGTCGAGGTGTCCGGCTGGGCGATCGACCCGGACACCACGGGCCCGGTGTACGTGTGGGTCACGGTCGACGGCGTCGGCCGGCACCTCTACGCGAACCAGTCCCGGCCGGACGTCGCGGCGGCCTACCCGGGCTACGGCCCGGCGCACGGCTTCCGCGGGACGGTCACGGCGGCACCCGGGCTCCACCAGGTCTGCGTGACGGTGAGCAACGTCGGGCCGGGGGCGCACCGGCTCCTCGGCTGCCGCTGGGCGGTCGCCGGCTCGGCCGTCTGCCCGCCGTTCGGCACGACGGGCACGCAGGGCACCGCCGCCTCCCCCGGGCAGCAGCTGAGCAGCATCTACGGCTCGACGATGCGGACGGGACGCCAGCCGTGCTTCGACCGGGTCGTCCTCGAGTTCGCGGGGACCGGGACCCAGCCGGGCTGGCGCTCGACCCTCGGCTCGACGATCGTCGGCAGTGAGATGGGCTTCCCCGTGAGCCCGCCCATGCGGGGGAACGCGTTCATCAGCGTCGTCTTCGGCGCGTGGTCCACCGGCGAGCCGCTGGGGCAGCCCGCGTCGCAGCCCAAGCAGATCCTGCCCAGCGGGTACCCGGCGCTGCGGGAGGTCCGGCTGCTCGACGCGTTCGAGGGCGTGAGCCAGCTGGGCATCGGGCTCGACGCGCCGCGGCCGTACCGGGTGACGTGGCTCGAGAACCCGTGGCGCCTCGTCGTGGACGTCTACACCGCGGTCCCGTGACGGCGGGGGCGGCCCGTCACCGGGCCGCCTCGGCCGCCGTCGCGTCGACGGTCACGGGCCCGGGCGCCGTCGTCGGCGCCGCCTCCTCCCCCGACGCGCGCACGAGCACCACGCCGACGACGACGAGCGCGGCCCCGGCGAGCTGGACGCCCGTGGGCGCCTCGCCGAGCAGCGCCCAGGCGATCAGGACCGCGACGAGCACCTCGGCGAGGGCGACGAAGGAGGCGAGCCGCGAGCCCATCCAGCTGACGGCGAGCACGCCGACGCCGTAGGCGACGGCGGTCGCGACCGTCCCGACGGCGAGGACGGGAAGCCACCACGGCACGGCGACGCCCTGGACGTCCACGTCGACCCGCGGCGCCGCGAGCGGGACGATCCCCGCGGCGGCCGCCGCGAGCAGCACGACCAGGGCGACGACCATCCCGGCGCCCGCGAGCGTGAGCGACGGCAGGTCCGTGGGGCGGGCGGAGAGCAGGAAGTAGGCCGCCCCGCACACCGCGGCGCCGAACGCGAAGGCGATGCCGACGCCGTCGGGCACCCCCGCGCCCGAGAGGTCGAGCACGAGCGCCAGCCCGGCCATGGCGAGGGCCGCGCCGGCCAGCACCGCGGGCCCGGGCGAGCGGCGGTGGCGCAGCCACGCGTACCCGACGAGCAGGACGGGCGAGGTGTACTCGACCAGCAGCGCGACGGCCACCGGGAGCCGGTCGACGGCGGCGAAGTAGAAGGCCTGGCAGCCGGCCACGCCCATGGCGCCGAACGCGAGCACCAGCCGCCACTGCGCGGCGACGACGCGGAGGCGCCCGCGCACCGCCCACAGGGCCGGCCCGGCGAGGAGCACGGTGGCGACGCCGATCCGGGCGAGGACGGCGGCGCCCGGCGTCCAGCCGGCCGTGAGCAGCGGCTTGACGAACGGCCCGCTGGCCGCGAACGCGGACGCCGCCAGAAGCCCCGCCGCGATGCCGGCGCCGCGGCCGGCGGGGGTCCGGCCGGAGAGGGTGCCCACGGGCCTGCCTCCTTCCGCCGGGTCGGTGCGTGGGGGACCGACCCGGCGACCCTACGTCCCGACGCCCGCGCCGCGGGGCCCGGAGGTCCGGTCCTCGACGCCGGGGACCCACCCGCGGCGGGCCGTGACGCCCGACACAGGGCACGGGTGCGCATCTGGGATGATGTCGGGCTGTGACTGACGCCCTCCGCCCCGATCCCGCACGCCCGACCGACGGCGCGACGCCCGGCGACCTGCGCCCGGCCGTCCAGGCCCCGGCCAAGGTGTCGCTCGACGGTCTGGAGGACCGCTGGGACGCCGCCTGGACCGAGGCCGGGACGTACGCCTTCGACCGCACCGCCGAGCGCGCCGCGGTCTACTCGATCGACACCCCGCCGCCGACCGTCTCCGGCTCCCTGCACGTCGGCCACGTCTTCTCGTACACGCACACGGACCTCGTCGCCCGTTTCCACCGGATGCGCGGCCGGCAGGTCTTCTACCCGATGGGCTGGGACGACAACGGCCTGCCCACCGAGCGGCGGGTGCAGAACTACTACGGGGTCCGCTGCGACCCCGCCCTGCCGTACGTCCCGCACTTCGAGCCGCCCCACGGCGGCGAGGGCAGCCAGAGCGTCCGCGCGGCGGACCAGGTGCCCATCTCGCGGCGCAACTTCGTCGAGCTGTGCGAGCGGCTCACCGCGGAGGACGAGAAGCAGTTCGAGGCCCTGTGGCGGCACCTCGGCCTCAGCGTCGACTGGACGCACCACTACCAGACGATCGACGCCCGCGCGCAGGCGGTCGCGCAGACCGCGTTCCTGCGCAACCTGGCGCGCGGCGAGGCGTACCAGGCCGAGGCCCCGGGGCTGTGGGACGTCACCTTCCAGACCGCCGTCGCCCAGGCCGAGCTCGAGGCCCGCGACTACCCCGGCCACTACCACCGCGTGGCGTTCCACCCCGTGCACGGCGGCCCGGGCGCCGTCGGCGACGGCGAGGCGCCCGCGCCGATCTACATCGAGACGACCCGCCCCGAGCTGCTCCCGGCGTGCGTCGCGCTCGTCGCCCACCCCGACGACGAGCGCTACCAGCACCTGTTCGGCACGTCGGTGACGACGCCGCTGTTCGGCGTGGAGGTCCCCGTGCTCGCGCACCCCGCGGCCGAGCCGGACAAGGGCGCCGGCATCGCCATGTGCTGCACCTTCGGCGACCTCACCGACGTCCAGTGGTGGCGCGAGCTGCAGCTGCCGACCCGCTCGGTGGTCGGCCGGGACGGGCGCCTCCTGCGCGAGACGCCCGACTGGATCACCTCGGCCACGGGCGTCGGGGTGTACGCGGGGATCGCCGGCGCGACCGCGTTCTCGGCGCGCGCCGTCGTCGTCGACGCGCTCCGGGCGAGCGGGGACCTCGACGGCGAGCCCACGCCCACCACGCGCAAGACCAACTTCTTCGAGAAGGGCGACAAGCCGCTCGAGATCGTCACGTCCCGGCAGTGGTACATCCGCAACGGGGGCCGGCCCGCCGAGGGCCGGGACCTGCGGGCCGAGCTCATCGCGCGCGGCGACGAGCTCGCGTTCCACCCCGACTTCATGCGGGTGCGGTACCACAACTGGGTCGGCGGCCTGAACGGCGACTGGCTCATCTCCCGGCAGCGGTTCTTCGGTGTCCCGATCCCCGTCTGGTACCCGGTGGGCCCCGACGGCACGCCCGACGTCGCCTCCCCCATCGTCCCGGCCGAGGCGGACCTGCCCGTCGACCCGTCGTCGCAGCCCGCCCCCGGCTACACGGAGGCGCAGCGCGGCGTGCCGGGCGGCTTCGTCGGGGACCCGGACGTCATGGACACGTGGGCGACGTCCTCGCTCACCCCGCAGATCGCGGGCGGCTGGCTGGCCGACCCGGACCTGTTCGCACGGGTCTTCCCGATGGACCTGCGCCCCCAGGGCCAGGACATCATCCGGACGTGGCTGTTCTCCACGGTGGTCCGCTCGCACCTCGAGCACGGCTCGCTGCCGTGGGCGCACGCCGCGATCTCCGGCTGGATCCTCGACCCCGACCGCAAGAAGATGTCGAAGTCCAAGGGGAACGTCGTCACGCCGATGGGCCTGCTCACCGAGCACGGCTCCGACGCCGTCCGGTACTGGGCGGCGTCGGCCCGGCTCGGCACCGACGCGGCCTTCGAGGTCGGTCAGATGAAGATCGGCCGCCGTCTGGCGATCAAGATCCTCAACGCGAGCAAGTTCGCGCTGTCCTTCGCCGGCGACGAGGGCGTGAGCCTGGACCCGGCGGCGGTCGCGGCGCCCCTCGACCGGGCCGTCCTCGCCGCGCTCGCCGACGTCGTCGAGACGGCGACCGCGGCGTTCGAGGCGTACGACCACACCCGGGCGCTGGAGGTCACCGAGACCTTCTTCTGGACGTTCTGCGACGACTACCTCGAGCTCGTCAAGGACCGCGCCTACGGCAGCGGCACGGACGACGGCGCCGCGCCCGACCCGGCGGGCGTCGCCTCCGCACGCACGACGCTCGCGATCGCGCTCGACGTCCTGCTGCGCCTGTTCGCGCCTGTCCTGCCGTTCGCCACGGAAGAGGTCTGGTCCTGGTGGCGGACCGGCTCCGTCCACCGCGCGCCCTGGCCGACGGCCGCGCACCTGCGCGCCGCGGCCGCCGGTGCCGACCCCGCGCTCGTCACGGTGGCGGGGACCGCGCTCGCCGCGCTGCGCAAGGTGAAGTCCCAGGCCAAGGTCTCGCAGCGGACGGAGATCGTCCGCGCCGAGCTCGCGGTGCCCGCGGACGCCGCCGAGCGCCTCCGGGCGGCGTTCGACGACCTGCGCGCCGCCGGACGGGTGCGC
>JBDIAU010000029.1:0-11625 GCA_039812565.1 Beutenbergiaceae bacterium | reverse complement strand
CAGGGCCTCGGGCTCGGCGGCGAGGCGGGCGACGGCGTCGGCGAGGGCCTCGGCGTCGCCCGGCGGCACGAGGACTGCCGCGTCGCCGAGGACGCGGCGCTGCGGCGGCGTGTCCGACGTGACGACGGCGGCGCCGGCGGCGGCGCCCTGGAAGACCTTGTTGGGCACGACGCGCCGCGCCTTGCCCGTGACGCCGACGATGCCGAGGCAGACGTCGTGCGCGGCGACGAGCGCCGGGAGCTCCTCGGACTCGACCCAGGAGTGCCAGGTCACCTCGGGCAGGCCGGCGACGAGGCGGCGGACCTCCTCGGCGTCCTGCCCGCCGCCGACGAGCGTGCACCGCACGGCGACGCCGCGGTCGTGGAGCAGGCGCAGCGCCCGACCGATGGTGGGCGCGCCCTGCAGCGGGGTGAACAGGCCGAAGAACACGACGCTCACCGGCGTGCCCGGCGTGCCCGGTGCGTCGACGGCCGCGCGGCGGGCCGCGAACCACGCGGGCGGCGCGCCCACGGCCGCGACGACGACGTCGCCCGCGCGCCTCTCGCCGACCATCGCCCCGTGCTCGGCGGTGTCGACGACGACGACGTCGGCCGCCGCGATCGCCAGGCGGTCCAGCCGGGCGAGGAGCCTCGTCCGCAGGCCGGGCGCCGTCCCGCGGTCGGCCGCCGTGT
Source organism: Beutenbergiaceae bacterium (assembly GCA_039812565.1). Taxonomy (GTDB): domain Bacteria; phylum Actinomycetota; class Actinomycetes; order Actinomycetales; family JAHECE01; genus JAHECE01. The sequence goes on along the minus strand of JBDIAU010000029.1, from coordinate 10,954 downwards.
CGGCGCCGAAGATGAGGAGGTCGAGCACGACGACGGCGCGCGGGAACAGCAGCCGCGCGAGGAGGACGTCGAAGTGGCCGAGGTACCCGACGAGCACGGCGTCCGGGGCGCGGTGGCCGCGGTGCCGGGACGACCCGCGGACCAGGTGGGCCCACCGCGCGACGAGGCGGCCCACGAGCCGCGGGAGGCGCGACGGGTGCTGGAGCATGCCGACGCGGTCGGCCGTGCTCAGCCCGAGCGGCGCGTTGAGCTCCGCCACGGCGACGCCGTGCTCGCGGAGCCCGTCGACGAGCACGCCGACGCGCGGGTGGGACCGCACGTCGTACGTGCCGAACGCGAGGACCTTCACCGCGGCGAGAGGGTCTCGCCGGTGGCCGTCGTCGACGGCCGGCCGCCGTGCCCGTCGGCGGGCGCGGCGATCACGACGCCCGTGCCGTCGACGTCGAGGCCGGCCGGCGACGACGGCACCTCCGCGGCGAGGGACGGCGGCCGGTACTGCAGCTCCTTGAGCCGCTCGAGGGACTCCTCGAGCAGGACCCGGTTGGTCCGTTGGAGGTCCGCGATCGCCAGGAGCGCGAAGCACAGCAGCGCGCCGACGAGCATCGCCGAGCCGAAGATCAGCGACTGGATGTGGCCGCCGGCCTCGCCCTGGAACCAGAAGACGAGGAACCGCGCGAACGGCAGCAGCCCCGCCAGGAGCATGAGGAGGCCGAGGCCGCCGAGCAGCGCGTGGGGCCGGAACATGAGGTAGGAGCGCGTGATCGCCGAGCCGGACTTGAACATGTGCTGCCAGATGTTCTTGAACAGCCGGGACTCGCGGGTCTTGGCGTTGGTGACGACGGGCACGGACGCGATCCGCAGCCGCTTGTTCCCCGCCTGGATGATCGTCTCCATGCAGTACGAGAACTGCGTGACGACGTTGAGCCGCAGCAGCGAGGCCTTGGAGTAGGCGCGGAAGCCGCTCGCCGCGTCGGGCAGGTCGGTCCCCGCGGCGCGGTTGACGACGTCGGAGCCGATCTTCTGCATCATCCGCTTGAAGGGCGAGAAGTGCTGGATCGTCGCCGTCTGGCGGTCCGCGATGACGATGTCCGCCTCGCCGTGGACGATCGGCTGGACCAGGTCGGTGATCCGCTCCTGGGGGTACTGGTTGTCGCCGTCGGTGTTGACGACGATGTCAGCGCCGTGGGCGAGGGCGTAGTCGACGCCGTCGCGGAACGAGCGGGCCAGTCCCATGTTCCGGGCGTGGCGGACGATGTGCCGCACCCCCAGCCGCGTCGCGACCTCGACGGTCCGGTCGGACGAGCCGTCGTCGACGACGAGGATCTCGACCGAGTCGATGCCCGGGATCTCCCGCGGGATCGTCGCGAGGACGAGGGGGAGCGTCTCCTCCTCGTTGAGGCACGGGATCTGGACGAAGAGCTTCATGATGTCCCTGCGGTCGGTGGCCGTGCTGGGCGCGCCCGGCGGCCGGCCGGCGAGACGGTCGACGTTGGTCGCCCGTCCAGGCTAGCGACCGCTTCGTGCCACGGTTCGGATCGCCGCACCCCGCTCCGGGCGTGGACGGACGGTGCCCGTTACTGTCGCAGCGTGTCCGCCTCGGGATATCGCCGCACGGTGATCGCGCTCACCGTGCTCTTCGGCACGCTGCTCGGCCTCTGGGCCGTGCTCACGCCGCCGTTCCGCGCCCCCGACGAGCCCCAGCACTACAACAGCGTCATGCGCCTCACGACGGGCGGCGGCTGGCCCGCCCCCGGCGAGGCGCCGATCACGGACGCCACCCTGCTGGCGACCTACGAGGCGGGCCTGGTCCGGCCGGGGGCGAACCTCAACCTCTTCGGCTTCTCCGTGCTGCCCCGGGGCACGCTGCAGGGCTGGGGCGAGGCGTTCGCCGAGATCGAGCCGACGCCGCTGGCCCTGCGCTCGGTCCTCGACCCGCGCGCCGAGCTCCAGGACGCGGTCGACGCCGGCATCGACCAGATGACGCAGCACCCGCCGCTGTACAACGCGCTCGGCGCCGTGGCCCTACGGGCGGCGGGGGCGCTCGACTGGCGCTGGGACCACCAGCTCCTCGCGCTCCGGCTCCTCGGCTGCGCCCTCGTCGTGGGGGTGGTCCCGCTCGTCGCGACGACGGCGCTCCTGGTCAGCGGTTCGCGCGCCGTCGGCGCGATCGCCGGGGCCGTGCCCGTCGGGATGGCGCAGCTCGCGCACATCGGCTCCTCCGTCTCGAACGACACACTGACCATCCTGCTCGGCGTCGCGACCACCTGCCTCGCCGCGCTCGTGCTCCGCGGGCGGCGGGGGTGGTGGGTCGTCGTCGCCCTCGGAGCGGTCCTCGGCCTCGGCCTGCTCACGAAGGGCACGCTGCTGGCGACGGTGCCGCTGGTCGCGCTCGCGCTCCTCGTCCCCGGCCGCCGGCCGGTCGGCCTCGGCCGCCGGGTCCTCGACACAGTGCTCGCGCTCGCCGTCGCCGGCGTCGTCGGCGGCTGGTGGTGGGCGCGCAACCTCCTCGTCTACGGCGCCGTGCAGCCCTCGGGCCAGGAACCGCTCGTCGTGAGCTTCGGCGACCAGACCCCGACCCTCGTCGAGTACGTCCCGGGGGCGGTCCGCCGGCTCAACGAGTCGTTCTGGGGCAACCTCGGGTGGCTCGAGCTGCCGCTGCCGTCCTGGGTGGTGGTGACCTGCGGCGCCGCCCTGCTCGCGCTCGTGCTGGTGGGCGCGCTCGCCCGCACGACGGCGCGCCGGGGCCTGCTGGTCCTGCTCGTCCTGCCCGCCGGCGTGCTCGGGGTGGTGCTCGTGGGGGCCTACCGCAGCTACATGCTCGGCGGGCTGTTCGGCGGGTTGCAGGGCCGCTACCTCTTCCCCACGATCGGCAGCCTCCTCGCCGCGGCGGCGGTCGGCGCCGCGGTCCTCGGCCTGCGCTGGCTCCGGCAGGGAGCGGTCCACCTGCCCACGGCGACGCTCGTGGTCGCCGTCGCCTCCGCGGCGACCGGCGTCGTCGTGATGTTCCAGGGCGCCTACCAGCTGCCGTCCGAGACCGCGGCGGAGGCGCTGCGGCGCTGGTCCGAGTGGTGCCCGCTCACGGCCGCCCAGCTCGCGGCGGTCCTCGGGGCGGTGGTCGTCGCCACCGTCGCCGCCCTCGTGGTGACCGCGCACGCGGCCGCGCGCTCCGACGTCGACGACCTCCGGCGGCTGCGCGTCAGCCCGGCGTCGACCCCGGAGGCGTCGGCCCCCGAGGCGACGGCGACGACGGCGCCCGAGTCGTGACCGCGGCGGGCGCCGGCTCCCGGCACCCCCGCACGACGGCCAGGCACGCGACCGCGAGTGCCACGAGCGCCGCGGCGGACAGGAGCAGGGCCACGGCGGGGTAGGCGGGCAGCGGCGGGCGGTCACCGAACCCGGCGAGCACGAACGCCCACCAGTCGACCTGCACCAGCACGACCCACGCGACGAGGAGCCCGCCGCGCGCCCGCTCGGGCAGCAGGAGGCCGACGGCGAGCAGCAGGCACACGGGCAGCAGGAGCGGCAGGAGGTAGCGCGGGTTGAGACCGCCGCCCCCGGCGGAGTAGAGGGCCTGCTGCGCCAGGACCAGCGCGGTCGTGCCGCCGAGGAACAGCCCGACGGACACCCGCGCGCGCCGGGTCCGCACGTCCGCCCGCGGCCAGGCGCGCACCACGGCGACGACGCCCAGCGCCGCGGGGACCACGAGGAGGACGAGCGTCGCGGCCCGGACGGGGAGCTCGCCGTACGAGAAGAGGGAGTACAGGCGCTGCAGCGCCGCCGGGTCGGTGAGCAGGTCGAGGAGCGGGCGCGGCTCGCGGCCCAGGTTGGCCTCCGCCCACTCGGGGTTGCCCCCGATCAGGCTTCCCGTGAGGCGCAGGTTGCGCCAGTAGAACCAGCCCGCCGCGACCACCGAGGCGAGACCGACGAGGACCGTGCGCAGGAACGTCGAGCCGGTCGGCAGCAGGCCGCGCCAGCGGGTGGCGCGCGGCGGCGCGGCGAGGACGAGGGCCGCCAGGCAGGCGGCCAGGACCACGGCCACGGACGCCCGGCTGAGCATCCCCCCGGCGGCGGCGCCTGCGAGGGCGGCGGTGAGCCGCCACGTCAGCCCGCGCCGGATCGCTCGGGCCGTGAGCCCGATGAGCAGGGTCGAGAACAGGGTGGACGGCACGTCGTTGTACACCGAGCCGCCCACCCGGACGAGCCACGAGTTCGACGCCGCCACGACGCCCGCGGCGAGCGCCCAGTGCCGCCCGGACGTGAGGACCTGGCGGGCCCCCCAGACGACCGCGGCGACGACGGCGCCCGCCATCACCGCGGTCAGGGCCCGCGCCGCGTAGCCGGCGGCGACGACGTGACCCGAGTCGACCAGCGGCCCCACCACGGGGGCGAGCAGGGCGTAGAACAGCGGCGGGTGCTGCGCCGTCCACTGCACCGGCGGCACCGAGCCGAAGCCCGGGTTCAGCACGAGGCCCTGCTCGAAGACCGGCAGCGCGCCGTGCCAGACCTGGTACGCGTAGTCGACGTGGGCGGCCTCGTCCGCGGACGAGAACAGGCCCGAACGGGCGGCGAAGGCCCAGGACTGGAGCACGGCCGCGACGACGACGACGGCCGAGCCCCACCCGAACCAGTCGAGGCGCAGCCGCGCGCTGGTGGGCGCGCCGGAGCCCCTGGGCAGCGCGTTCACGGTCGTGTCCCCCGCTCCACCGTGCTCCGGGCCCCGCGCGCCGTCACCCGAGCGCGACGTCGCGGACGGCCTGCAGGTAGGTGCGGCCGAACCGGTCGGTCGGCTCGAGCACGGCGCCCTCGGCCCACTCGTTCCACGCGTTGACGAACACGAACCGCTCCGCGGCCGGGCGGTGCATGACGGCCGCGGCCGCCTTCCCGAGCCAGCGCCGGAACGTGTACGGGTTCGAGCCGTACCAGACGTCGGGGTGCCACTGCCGCCGCGCGGTGTTGTCGAACGTCACCATGACGCCCGGGTGGGCGCCGTCCTCGAGCGTGCGCAGGCGCGCCTCCGCCGCCTCGACCAGCGCGTGGTAGCTCATGAGGTTGCCCTTGAACTGCGGCACGACGGCGAGGCGCTCGGTGGGCGCCGCGGCCCACGGCAGGTTGTGCGGCGGGAAGCCGAGGGTGCCGTCCAGGCCGTGCTCGTGGAAGTCCGACCCGATGCCGTGGAACTCCCGCGCGACGCTGACCGCCAGGACGAGGAGCTCCCCGACGCCCTCCTCGCGGGCCCGGCGCCGCCAGTGCGCGACCACCTCGGGGAAGTCGTCCATCTGGGCGGGCCGGTAGACGGCGAGGACCGGCCGACCGTCGGAGCGCAGGTAGCGCGGGTCCTTGAGGAACGGCAGCACGTCGTCGATGAACCGCTGCGCGGGCACCCGGTCGTAGTCCTGGCCGATGAGGACGTCGCTCGAACGGCCGTCCCAGCGCCGCGTCCAGTTCTCGTTCGCCCACATGATGCAGAACGGCATCGGGGTGTCGCTCGCCGCGAGCCGCTCGATCGGCAGGTTGAGCAGTCGCTGGCCGGCGAACCAGTAGTAGTAGTACATGAAGGCGTCGATGCCGTGCTCGGCGGCCATCTGCGCCTGGGCCAGCCGGACCTCCTCGAGCCGCAGGTCGTAGAAGCCCAGGTCGGCCGGGAGCTTCGGCTGGTGGTGGCCGCGGTAGACCGGCCGGGCGGCGGTCACGTTCGTCCACTCGGTGAAGCCCTTGCCCCACCACACGTCGTTCTCGTGCGTCGGGTGGAACTGCGGCAGGTAGAACGGCACGAAGCGGACCGCGGGCGTGCGGGGCGCGGCCACGTCGTAGCGCTGCCACCCGCCGGACCCGTCGTGCGCGGGCAGCTCGTCCGTCGTCGTCAGCCGCAGGCCCGCCTCCTCGGTGAGGATGCCGATCGAGCGCTCGATGGCGTGCGCCGTCGTGCCGTCGATCTGGCCCTTCTCCTCGTCGAAGTCGTCGGCCGTGAGGTTGAGGCTCCGCAGGCCCTGGAGGACGAACGCCCGGACCCAGTACATGGAGCCGGCGGCGAAGCGCAGGCCGTCGTGGTCGACGTCGAGCTCGATGCGCCGCAGCAGCTCGCGGGTGATCGCCTCGTCGCCGCCCCAGAACTCGGGGCCGACCACGTTGCCGGGCGCCGTGACGAGCCCGAGCCACGGGTCGGCGGCGAAGCCGTCGAGGATCCGCTCGACCTGCTCCCGCGAGCCCGCCAGGGCGCTGAGGAACTCGTCCTTCCACGCCTCCCCGGTGCCCTCGAGGTCGGCGTGCTCAGCCCGCCACTGGCTCTTCTTCGTGTGCAGCTTGAGGACCACCTCGTAGGGGTCGAGGATCCCCGCGTTGACCACCTGGACCAGCGGGAAGATGTCCCGGCCGTGGTTGTGGACGTCGAAGAGGACCACGTTGCGCAGGTTCTGCACCGACGCCCGGTCGATCCGGATCGGCACCCCCGACGCGTTCGTCACGACCAGGTCGAAGCCGACCGGGATCGCCTGCAGCGCCGCTAGCAGCTCGTCGAGCAGGTCGACGTAGTAGACGTGGACGACGACGGCCACCCGGCTCGGGTCCTCCAGGGGCAGCTGCGGGTCGACGCGCCAGCTGTCCGGGTGGCCCGACGCCTTGCGGCCGGCGCCGCGGCGCAGCCACGCGCCGAAGTCGACCGGGCTCACGGACCGCGAGCGCCCCGGGATCGTGCCGTCCTCGAGGTAGGCGACCATGCTCGTCCGGGCGAGCATCGAGTACCGGCCCAGCCGCCGCCGCAACCCCGCGATGGTGATCTTGCGCACCGTGCCTCCTCCTCCTACAGCCAGTCGGCGAGCTCGACGCCGTACGCGCGGCGCAGCACCGCCGCGGCGTGCTCCGCACCCGGCGCCGTCGACGGGTCGTTGATCAGGGTCCGCTTGACGAACGGGAAGCCGGCCTCGAGCAGCCGGTACCAGCCCGCGAGCGTCGGGTTCTCGGCACCGACCCCCAGGTCCTGGGAGCGGAAGCGGGTCGACGTCGTGTACCCGCCGCTCAGGCACGCCACCGTCAGGCCCACCTCGTAGCGCCGGACGACGTCCATCTTCTCCGGCTCCACCCGGACCTTGCGGAAGAAGGTGCGCAGCGCCGGCTCGGCCAGCACCCCGCCGCGGAAGCCCACGAAGAAGCTCTGCATGTGGTGGCCGAGCTGGTAGGAGTCGGTGAGGGACCAGACGTCGGTGTACGCGGCGTCGAGGTCGGCGAGCAGCGGCGCGATCGGCGCGAACGGGCCGGCCATCGAGTCGTTCGTCAGGATCACGCGGTCGAGGGAGGCGACGGCCGGGAACCGGTCGAGCGCCACCGTCCAGGAGCCGAAGTCGTAGCCGAGGTTGGGGCGGCGCAGGACCACCGTGCCGGCCGGCAGCGGCCCGGGCCAGCGCAGCGGCTCCTCCGACTCGCACGTCGACGACACGACGCACCGGTAGCCGCCCTCGCTGAGCTGCGTGAGGAGCTCGAGCAGCGACCGCGACATCTCCGGCCCGGCGGAGTACTGGGCGACGAGCGCGGCGCGGCCCGTGGCCGTCACGTCGACGTCGGCCCCGGTCTCCACGCTCACCTGACCGGCCACCACGTCGAGCACGAGCGGGCGCTCGGCGCGGCGCCCCTTGCCCCCCGTCACCGCAGCAGGCTCCGCACCGCACGGATCGGCGCCGTGAGGCGCCAGGAGACGGAGCGCCGCATGAGGTGCACCTGGTCCCAGCTCTCCTGCAGCTGACCGTTGAGTGAGTCCCGCTCGGAGAGCAGCGCGGCCGCCTCGGTTCCCGCGCGCGCGAGCTCGTCGTGCGCGAAGCGGAGCGCGGCCTGCGCCCGCCGCAGCTCGTCGGCGGTCGAGGCCTCCTCGGGCCCCTGCACCGCCGGCCGGCCACCGGCGCGCAGCACCTCCTGCTCGAGCGCCTCGAGCTGCAGACGGGCGGCGTCCCGGGCGGCCACCAGGTCGAGCAGGTGCGCCTCCTGCGCCCGGTCCGTGCGCAGGTAGTCGGACGTGCCGACCACCTCGCTGAACGGGCGCGGCCGGCTGCGCCGCTCGAGCACCACGAGGGAGTCGTAGACGTGCACGCTCTCCAGGCTCGCCGTCCACGCGCTGGTCGCCGGGTCTGTGCCGGTGTAGCGCCAGTGAAGGTCGTCCACGCGGTCCTTGGCCCACTCCACGAACGTCCCGGGCCGGCGCAGGCCCCCCTCGTACTCCGGCCAGTACGACGTGTGGGTGTCCTCGACCACGAGCACACCGCCCTCGGCCAGCAGCGGGAACAGCGTCTCCGCGGTGGTGACCTGCTGGTCCATCCGGTGCCCGCCGTCGTCCAGGACGACGTCGAACGGGCCGTGGGCGCGGTCCAGGCGACGCAGCACCTCCGGGTCGGCCTGGTCCCCGAGCTCGACGACGGCGCCCGTGGCCGCCCCCGCCTCACGGGCCGCCGGGTCGACGTCGAGGCCGACCAGCGTGGCCTGGGGGCCGAAGTAGTGCCGCCACATCGCCAGCCCGCCGCCCCGGTACACGCCGATCTCGAGCACCCGCACCGGACGGTCGCGGAAACGCTCGAGGTGGCGGTGGTAGACGGGCAGGTAGTGGACCCAGGTGTCCATCGGCGGGCCCGAGCGGCGCGCGAGCGCGTACTGGAAGAGCGGGTTCCCCTCGGCGAGCGCGACGGCCTCCGGCCCGAGGTAGAAGGCGGCGCGGTAGGCCTCGTTCACGAGGTCCTGGCCGGCCCCGGCGGCGAGGAGGTGGTCCCCGAGGCGGGTGGCCCGGGCGGCACGGTCGCCGTCGCCGAGGACGTCCGCGACGAGCGTCGTGCGCAGCTCGGCCGGGGCGGGGGCGCCGTCGAGCACCGCGGCCGCCGTCGACGCGTCGTCGGCGGCCAGGGCGAGCAGGGCGCGGCGGAGGGTGTCGGCGTCGAGGCCGGGTGCGGCGTCGTCGGGCATGCGTCAGTCCCTCCCGGGGATTGCGGGGTCGAGCCGCCCGGCGGCGGGCTCCGACGCGGTCGGGCTCCACCGGCCGACGATGCGGACGAAGCCCGGCTCGGTGGAGGCGTGCTCGGCCCGGACGACGAACGGCACCTCGCGGTCCGAGTAGTCGTAGGTGTGCCCCTTGGTGATGAGGGAGGTGCTCAGCGCGTACGTGCCCGGCTGGATGGGCAGCGTGGGGAGGTGGAAGTCCACGAACGACGCCCCGACGCCGAAGTCGTACGCCCTGCGGTCCTGCCCCGAGTTGGGCCCGGCGACCGTCGCGCCGGTCTCGTGGATGAACGCCAGCCCCACCTCGACGTTCGTCACGGCCTCGCGCGCCTGGACGTGGATCCGCAGGGTGCACGGCTCGCCCGGGCTGACGATGTGGACGGGGCGGCCCTCGGCGCCGAGCAGCTCGACGCCGGTCATCCGGACCTCGCCGGAGCCCTGCCGCGGCACGGGCGCGAGCACGGTGCCCTCGCTTTCGGCCTCCGCCTGACGCCGCGCCTCCTCCTTCTCGTTGACGGCGGCCAGGTAGCCGTCGATCACCCCGCGGACCTCGCCGACCATCTTGGTGCGGCCGTGGTCGAGCCAGATCGCGCCGTCGCACAGCTCGGCCGCGAGGCCCAGGGAGTGCGTGACCAGGACGATCGTCGTGCCCTTGCGCCGCAGGTCGAAGAGGTAGTCGAAGCACTTGCGCTGGAACTCCTCGTCGCCGACGGCGATGATCTCGTCGACGATGAGGATCTCCGGGTCGAGCGTCACGGCGACGGCGAAGCCGAGCCGGACGTACATGCCCGAGGAGTAGACCTTGACCGGGGAGTCGATGAACTCGCCGAGCCCGGCGAAGTCGATGATCTTGTCGATCGACCGCTCGATCTGCTTGCGGGTGAGGCCGAGGATCGAGCCGTTGAGGTAGATGTTCTCCCGGCCCGTGAGCTCGCCGTGGAAGCCCGCGCCCAGCTCGAGCAGCGCCGAGACGCGGCCGTTGACCAGGACCTGCCCCGAGTTCGGCCGGTACACGCCGGCGAGCACCTTGAGCATGGTCGACTTGCCGGAGCCGTTGTGCCCGATGAGGCCGAACGTGGTCCCCCGCGGCACCTCGAACGTCACGTCGTCGAGCGCGTGGAACGTGTGCCTGCCCTTGGCGGCGCCACGGACGAAACGCTCCTTCACGCTGTCCCGGCGCTCCGAGTGCAGGACGAACGTCTTCGAGACGTTCTCCACGCGGATCGCGGCGTCGCTCACATCGCCTCCCCGAGGTCGCCGCCGCGGCGGCGGTAGACCAGGTTCGCCCAGCCGAGCGCCAGGGCCGTCCACAGCACGATGCCGAGCCAGGCCTGCCACGGCCCGGGCTCCAGGTCGTAGACGAGCGCCCGCATCAGCCCGATGAACTCGGCGAACGGGCTCGCCTCGACGATCGCGCGCAGCGGGAGCCCCCGCCACTCCTCGGGCACGAACGTGATCGAGTACAGGATCGGGGTCATGTAGAAGAGCAGCTGCAGCGCCACCGAGACGAGGTGCGCGAGGTCCCGCACGTACACGTTGAGGATCGCGACCGCCGTCGCCACGGCCGCGGAGAAGACCATGAAGATCACGACGAGGACGGGCACGAGCAGCCACGTCCAGCCCAGGTTGCCCAGGACGAGCAGCACGGCGAGCAGGAGGCCGAGCTCGATGAGGCTCTGGACGCCGACGGCGAGCCCGGTCCCGAGCACCGGCGCGTAGGCGGGGAAGTAGATCTTCTGCAGCAGGGGTCCGGCGCCGAGCAGGCCGCCGATCCCGCCGTTCACGGAGCTGCTGAAGAAGGACCACATCACCAGGCCGGCGAAGAGCCAGACCGCGAAGATGCCCTCCTTGCCGTTGCCCAGCGGCGGCGGGGCGGCGGGGAAGAAGACCGAGAAGACGACCGTGTAGATCGCGAGGGTCGCGAGCGGCACCGCGAGCGACCACGCGAACCCGAGCGCCGTCCCGTTGAACTTGGCCTTGAGGTCCC
>JBDIAU010000028.1:0-11692 GCA_039812565.1 Beutenbergiaceae bacterium | reverse complement strand
CGAGGGGATCGCCGTCGAGGCCGCGAGCCGGGCACGAGCGGCCGAACCCACCCGCTGGCGCTCACCCGCCCCCGTTCACGGGCCCGTCCCCGACCGCAGCTTCGGGCCCAGCCTGTAGACCGGCCGCCACCCGACGCAATAAGGTTGCCTTATGACGCTGGTGGCGGAATACCGCGCAGCGCGACGCGAGGAGGACGTGGCGCGGCTGCGGCGTGCGCTGGTCCTTCGCGCGATGGTGGCCTCGGGGAGGACTCAGCGCCAGATCGCCGAGGATCTGGGGGTCAGTCAGCCTGCGGTCAGCCAGCAGCTGAAAGCCGCTCGAGACCTCGTAGCCGCGGATCCCCAGGTGTTGGTCGAGGCCGCCGGGCCCGTGCTGAAGGACCTGGCCGCCGCGCGCGGCTACTCCCGTCTCGCCCTCTTCGGCTCGGTCGCGCGCGGACAGGCCAACAGCACGTCCGACGTGGATCTGCTCGTCCAGGCCCCGGCCGGCACCTCGTCGTTCGACTTCGTACGCTTCCAGCGGCTGCTCAGCGACGTGCTCGGCCGGCACGTCGACCTCGTCGAATGGGGCGGTCTCAAGCCCTCCCTGGACGACGACATCCGCCGTGAGGCCGTGGAGCTGTGATGGGCCGGGTCAACGCGAAGGAGCCGGATCCCGGCGACCCCCGCCATACCCGTCCCAGCCCGCAGTCTTGCGCAAGGTTCTGCTCTTAGCCTTTCTCAACAGGCGCCCTTGGTGAGCCTCTGCCGTGAGCCGTCTCTCATGGCGCGCCGGACGCAGGTCTCTGAGACCACGCGGAGGACCTCCATGACGCAACCGCGCGAGCATGCCGATCGCTCCGACGACCGTCGGGCGTCTGCCGTCGCACCCACCGATCCCGACCCTGCCGTCAGTTGGCCGCCCGCTGCCTACGAGGACCGCGAGTGGACGTACACCATCGACCAAGGCCACCTCGGCGAGTGGCAACGCCACCGGAGCGCCCGGTCACCAGTCCCGCCCCGCGCGTAGGGTCGATCGCCGGCCTGGGAATCGACGGTGGACCACGTGTCGCCAGCCCACGGGCGCACGTGGTGACGCCACCTTGTATCGCGTATCGTTACGCGCTACAGTGCGTCACGTGATCGTCGGCTTCCGGCACAAGGGTCTGGAGCAGCTGTACCGCGACGGTTCCAAGCGGGGCGTTCAGGCCGCCCACGTGCCGAAGCTGCTGCGCATCCTGTCTGCGCTCGACGTGGCGCAGGCGCCGGCAGACCTGGCGATCCCGTCGTTCCGGACGCACCCGCTGAAGGGCGACCTCACGGGGCTCTGGTCGATCTGGGTCAACGGCAACTGGCGAGTGACGTTCAGGTTCGTCGAGAACGACGTCGAGCTCGTCGACTATCAGGACTACCACTGAGTGCGAGGTGAGGATCGTGGCGATGAGGAACCCGGTGCACCCGGGCGAGATCCTGCGTGAAGACGTCCTGGCCGACCTCGGTCTGGGCGTGGGTGAGGCCGCATCGCGGCTCGGGATCTCGCGTGTGGCGCTGAGCAGGGTCTTGCACGCTCATGCCCGGATCAGCCCGAGCCTCGCGGTGCGGCTCGAGGCAGCCGGCGTGGGGACCGCCCGCGCGTGGCTGGCGATGCAGGCGGCCTACGACCTGGCCAACGAGCGGGCCGCCGGCGCACCCAAGGTTCGCCCCCTCAGCGACGTCGCCTGAGCACCGATCGTGGCCGCACCGCGAGGCCGATGCAACCAGCGCAGACAGGCCCTCGGGGGGTTCGGGACGTGGCCGGGATCGTGGGGTCGATCCCCTCACAGGTCGCCGAGGCCGAGGGCGCGGGCCTCGTTGGCCGCCCGCTCCGCGGCCCTGGCCCGGGTGTAGCGCATGAGCATGTCGGGTTGGGACCAGCCGGCGATGGCCATCAGGCCTCCCTCGGAGCCTCCGGCGGCGAGCCAGCGGTGGGCGGCCGTGTGCCGGAGCAGGTGCGGGTGGAACCCCGCGATCCCGGCGCGCAGGGCACGCTCCCGCAGCGTCTTGTGCAGGGCGTCGTAGGAGAACTCCTTGCCCCGGTCCCCCAGCCACAACGCCGCCGAGGCCGCGAGGCGGTGCGACGCGCGAGCCCGCTTGTACCGGTCGATCGCCCGCGCGGTGTGCGGACCGAACGGGACGACCCGCCCCTTGCCGCCCTTGCCGCGGCGCACGACCGCGGTGCCGGCGACGAGGTCGACGTCCGCGAGCCCCAGCGCGACGACCTCCCCGGCGCGTGCGCCGGTCTCCACCATGAACCGCACGAGCGCCTCGTCGCGGCGCTCGCGCATGTCGTTGCCGGCGCAGGCCTTGAGCAGCGCCCGGATCTGGTCGTCGCTCAGCGGTTCGATCACCTTGGCGTCGAGCTTGGGCGCCTTCACACCGAGGAGCGGGTCGGCCGCGATCTCCCCCTCCTCGGCGAGCCACGCGGAGAACCGGCGGACACCGAGCTGGCGTGAGCGCACCGTCGACGCCTCCCGCCCGGCCTCGAGCAGGGCGGCCGTGAAGCCGTTGAGCGTCGGCTTGTCGATGACGGCCGGCACGCCCTCGGCTCGGCACCACTCGATGAAGGCCCGCACGCCGTCGCCGTAGGACTTCACCGTCGCCGGCGACTTGCGCTCGGCGCGCAGCGCGAGCTCCCACGAGGGCAGCAGCGCAGCCAGGTCGAGGGGCGGCTTGGGTCGGCGGGGCACGCTGCGCACCCTAGTCGATATCTGGACTAAGAACGGTGTGCGACGCTCGTCGCGGCCCGCCTAGGCCCAGAAAGGGCCGTTGACCTGCGCAAACAGCGGCTGAAGCGCCACCGGCTCAGTCCAGGTAGTCGCGCAGGACCTGCGAGCGGCTCGGGTGCCGGAGCTTCGACATCGTCTTGGACTCGATCTGCCGAATCCGCTCGCGCGTGACCCCGTAGACCTTGCCGATCTCGTCGAGCGTCTTCGGCTGGCCGTCCGTGAGCCCGAACCGCATCGAGACCACGCCGGCCTCGCGCTCCGAGAGCGTGTCGAGGACCGCGTGCAGCTGCTCCTGCAGCAGCGTGAAGCTCACGGCGTCAGCGGGGACCACCGCCTCGGAGTCCTCGATGAGGTCACCGAACTCCGAGTCGCCGTCCTCGCCGAGGGGCGTGTGGAGGGAGATCGGCTCCCGGCCGTACTTCTGGACCTCCACCACCTTCTCGGGGGTCATGTCCAGCTCCTTGGCGAGCTCCTCCGGGGTGGGCTCGCGCCCGAGGTCCTGGAGCATCTGCCGCTGCACGCGGGCGAGCTTGTTGATGACCTCGACCATGTGGACCGGGATCCGGATGGTCCGGGCCTGGTCGGCCATCGCACGCGTGATCGCCTGCCGGATCCACCACGTCGCATAGGTCGAGAACTTGTAGCCCTTGGTGTAGTCGAACTTCTCGACCGCACGGATGAGGCCGAGGTTGCCCTCCTGGATCAGGTCGAGGAACAGCATCCCGCGGCCCGTGTACCGCTTGGCCAGGGAGACCACCAGGCGCAGGTTCGCCTCGAGGAGGTGGTTCTTCGCCCGCCGCCCGTCCGAGGCGATCCACTCGAGCTCGCGACGCAGCTTCGGCTCGATCGCGACGCCCGCGTTCAGCTTCTCCTCGGCGAACAGCCCGGCCTCGATGCGCTTGGCGAGCTCGACCTCCTGCTCCGCGTTGAGCAGGGCCACCTTGCCGATCTGCTTGAGGTAGTCCTTGACCGGGTCCGCCGTCGCACCGGCCGTCACGACCTGCTGCGCGGGGGCGTCGTCGTCGTCCGCGTCCGAGTAGACGAACCCGGTGTCGTCGTCGGACTTCTCGCCCTCGGCACCCTTCGGCTTCGCGGGGGCCGCCGCCTCGCCGTCGGACTCCGCCTCGTCCTCGTCGGCAGCCGCCTCGGCGACCTCCCCCACCGTGTCGTCGGCGTCGTCGACCTCGGCCACCGCGGCGACCTCGGCGTCGTCCTCGATCAGCTCGTCCTCGACGACGACGTCCTCCGCGACCTCGTCGGCGTCGTCCTCGACGTCGGCCGCGGTCGAGGCCTTCGCGGCCGACGGCTTCGTGGCCGCCGCCTTCGCCGCCGCAGGCTTCGCAGCGGGGCCGGCCTCGCTCGACGCGACCGCGCGCGCCGACGCTCCCCCGGCCGCACGGGTGGTGCCGCTCTTCGCCGCCGTCCGCTCCGCACCGGTGGCGGCCGGCCTCGCCGCGCCCTTGGCCGCCGGGCTCTTCGCCACCGGCTTCTCCGTCGGCAGCTCCTCCGCGACGATATGGATCTCCAGATCCTCGAGCGCCCGGACCACCGACTTCAGGCGCCGCGGCGCCACCTCGGCGTCCTCGCACGCGGTGCGCACCTGGGCGGAGGTCACCTCGCCCCGGGTGCGTCCCAGCCGCACAAGGTCTTGCAGCGCCGCGTGCTCGAACTCACGGGGCAGGGCAGGCGGGTTTGAGATCGCTGACGACACGTAGGACCTTTCGGCGAGGTGCGGGGCCGGCGCTGTGAAGTCGAGCGCAGTGCATTATACCGTCGGGGCCGTCCGCGACCCCGGTTGGCGCGGGCGGCCGTGATCGTGAAGAGTCAACGCCCCGCGGAGTCGCGATGTTCCCCGGTGCGGTGTCGCGGCCGGGTCAACCAGCCCCGTACAGGCCTCCCACCTGCCCTGACGCACCCTCCGCGAGCTCGCTCACGGGCGGGCAGGCACAGACCAGGTTCCGGTCCCCGAAAGCGGAGTCGATCCGGCGGACCGGGGGCCAGTACTTGCCCTCGACGAGGCTCGGCACCGGGTAGGCGCCCAGCTCGCGCGGGTAGGCGCGCTCCCACGGCCCGATGACCGAGACGGCCGTGTGCGGCGCCCCGACGAGCGGGTTGTCGTCGGACGGCCACACGCCGTCGCGGACCGCGAGCGCCTCGGCGTGGATGGCCAGCATCGCCTCGCAGAAGCGCTCGATCTCGCCGAGGTCCTCGCTCTCGGTCGGCTCGACCATGAGCGTGCCCGGCACGGGGAAGCTCATGGTGGGAGCGTGGAATCCGTAGTCCACGAGGCGTTTGGCGACGTCGTCGACCGTGATGCCCGTCGAGGCCGTGAGCGGGCGCAGGTCGAGGATGCACTCGTGGGCCACGAGCCCGTGCGCCCCGCGGTACAGCACCGGGTAGTGCTCCCCCAGCCGGGCGGCGACGTAGTTCGCCGCCAGCACCGCCGCACCGGTGGCCGCGAGCAGGCCCGACGCCCCCATGAGATGGATGTACGCCCAGCTGATCGGCAGGATCGACGGCGACCCGAACGGCGCCGCGGACACCGGTCCGGCGACGGGTGCGGGCCGTCCCACGGGCGCGGCCGGCGCCAAGGGGTGCCCCGGCAGGTACGGCGCCAGGTGCGCCCTCGCCGCGACCGGGCCGACTCCGGGGCCGCCGCCGCCATGGGGGATGCAGAAGGTCTTGTGCAGGTTGAGGTGGCTCACGTCACCGCCGAACCGGCCGGGCTGCGCAGCGCCGACCAGGGCGTTGAGGTTGGCACCGTCCACGTACACCTGCCCCCCGGCGTCGTGGACCAGGGCGCACACCTCGCCGATGCGCTCCTCGTACACCCCGTGCGTCGACGGGTACGTCACCATGAGCGCCGCGAGCTCGTGCCGGTGCTTCTCGACCAGCCGACGCAGGTCCTCGACGTCGACGTCACCGTTCGCGTCGCACGAGACGACGACGACGCGCATGCCCGCCAGCACCGCCGAGGCCGCGTTGGTACCGTGCGCGCTCGCGGGCACGAGGCACACCGTCCGACCCGAGGAACCCGTCGCGTCCAGGTAGGAGCGGATGGCGAGAAGGCCGGCCAGCTCGCCCTGCGAGCCTGCGTTGGGCTGCACGCTCACCGCGTCGTACCCGGTCAGAACAGCGAGCCAGGCCTCGAGGTCGGCGATCAGCTCCAGGTAGCCCGCGACGTCGTCCGCGGGGGCGAACGGGTGGATCCGCGCGAACTCGGGCCAGGTCACCGCGGCCATCTCGACCGCGGCATTGAGCTTCATGGTGCACGAGCCCAGGGGGATCATCCCGCGGTCGAGCGAGTAGTCCTTGTCGGCCAGCCGCCGCAGGTAGCGCATCATCGCGGTCTCGGAGCGGTGCCGGTGGAACACCGGGTGGGTCAGGTACGGCGACGTCCGGCGCAGCCCTGCCGGGATGCCTCCTGGCGCGTTCCGGGGCCGTCCTCCCTCGGGCCCGCCGACACCCTCGACGACGGCGGCGACGACGTCGCGGACCACCGCCGCGGTGGTGAGCTCGTCGCAGGCGATCCCGACGACGTCCTCGTCCGCGGCCCACAGCAGCACGCCGCGCTCCCGGGCGGCGGCCAGCACGGCGGCGGCGCGGCCGGGCACGCGGACCTGGACCGTGTCGACGACGTGCTCGTGGAGCACGTCCAGCCCCGCGTCGGCCAGCGCCCGGGCGAGGTCGAGCGCGTGCCGGTGGACCCGCCGCGCGATCTCCTCGAGCCCGTCCGGGCCGTGGTAGACCGCGTACATCGAGGCCACGACGGCGAGGAGGACCTGAGCCGTGCAGATGTTCGACGTCGCCCGCTCACGCCGGATGTGCTGCTCGCGGGTCTGCAGGGCGAGCCGGAGGGCGGGCGCGCCGTCGGCGTCCTTGGAGAGCCCGACGAGCCGGCCGGGCAGCTGTCGCTGCAGGCCGTCCCGGACCGCGAGGTAGCCGGCGTGCGGGCCGCCGAAGCCCATCGGCACGCCCAGGCGCTGCGTGGAACCGGCCGCGACGTCGGCCCCGAGCTCTCCGGGCGGCGTCAGCAGGGTCAGCGCGAGGATGTCGGCCGCGACGACGGCGAGCGCCCCCACGGCGTGGGCCGCGTCCACGAGGGGGCGTGGGTCGACGAGCCTGCCGCTCGCGCCCGGGTACTGCACGACGACGCCGAACACGCCCGCCATCTCCTCCGGCCGCGGGGAGGCGGCGACGTCAACCGGCACGAGCTCGACGCCGATCGCGGCGGCCCGGGTCTCGAGGACCGCGCGCGTCTGACGCAGGAGGTCGGCGTCGACGAGGAAGCGGTGCCCGCGGCGGGAGACCCGGTGCGCGAGGAGCATCGCCTCGGCGACGGCGGTCGCCTCGTCGAGCATCGAGGCACCGGCCACCGGAAGGCCGGTCAGGTCGCTGACGACGGTCTGGAAGTTGAGGAGCGCCTCGAGGCGGCCCTGGGATATCTCGGGCTGGTACGGGGTGTAGGCGGTGTACCAGGCGGGGTTCTCGAGGACGTTCCGGGCGATCACCGCCGGCGTCACCGTGTCGTGGTAGCCCTGCCCGATCATGGCCGTCCGCACGGTGTTGCGGGCCGCGAGGGCACGCAGCCGCTCCAGCACCTCGTGCTCGGCGACGGGGTCGGGCAGGCCGTCGGGCAGGCCGGAGCGGATGCCCGCGGGCAGCGCCGAGGTGAGCAGCTCCTCCCGCGAGTCCCAGCCGAGGAGGCCGAGCATCCTCGCCTGGTCGGCCCGGTCCGTCCCGATGTGGCGGCGGACGAAGCTCATCGAGCGTCCGGCCCGCCCGTCAGAGCCTCGTACGCCGCCGCGTCGAGCAGCTCGCCCGGCGCGTCGACGCGCAGCGCGAAGAGCCAGCCCTCGCCGAACGGGTCGGTGTTGACCAGCTCGGGCTCGTCGGCCACGCGCTCGTTCACGGCGACGACGACGCCGTCCGCCGGGGCGTACAGCTCCGAGACGGACTTGGTCGACTCGATCTCGCCGCACGCCTCGCCCGCGACGACGGTCGAGCCGACGGCCGGCAGGTCGACGAAGACGACGTCGCCCAGGGCGTCGGCGGCGTACTCGGTGACGCCCACGCGGGCCGGGTCTCCCAGCAGGATCCACTCGTGCTCGGCCGTGTAGCCACGGTCGGTCGGGACGGGCATCGCGCGCTCCTCGCGGTGTCGGGGTCGGTCAGCGGGGACGACGGTAGAAGGGCAGGGGGACGACCTCCATCGGCAGCGCGGTGCCGCGGACGTCGACCTCGAGACGCGTGCCGACGCCGGCTGCGGACCGGTCCACGTGGGCCATGGCGATCGGGTACCCGAGGGTCGGCGACAGGGCGCCGGAGGTGATCTCGCCGACGACCTGCCCGCCGCGGACCACGGGGTACCCGGTCCGGGCCGCACGCCGGCCCTCGCCCCGCAGCCCGACGAGGACGCGACCGGCGGGCCGGCTCGCGCGCATCGCGAGGGCGGCGCGGCCGACGAACGAGTGGTCGAGGTTGACGACGCGCCCGATCCCCGCCTCGAACGGCGAGATCTCCGTGGTCAGCTCCTGGCCGTACAGCGCCATCCCGGCCTCGAGCCGCAGGGTGTCCCGGCACGCCAGCCCGCAGGGCACCAGGCCGTGCTCGGCTCCCCCCGCCAGCAGCGCCCGCCACACCGCGGGCGCTCCCGCGGCGGGGAGGCTGATCTCGAAGCCGTCCTCGCCCGTGTACCCCGTCCGGGCGAGGAGGGCGGGGACGTCGGCGACCCGCGCCGTCGTGATCCCGAAGTACCGCAGGGCGGTGAGGTCGGCGTCCGTCGTCAGCGGGGCGAGCACACCGCGAGCGGCCGGGCCCTGGACGGCGAGGAGGGCGCGGTGCTCGGTGCGGTCGACGACGGCCGTGCGCGTGCCTGCGCTGCGCTCGGTCAGGACGTCGCGCACCAGCTCGCGGTTCGCCGCGTTGGCGACGACCAGGTACTCGTCGGGAGTGAGGCGGTAGACGATGAGGTCGTCGAGCACGCCCCCGTCCTGACGCGTGACGACGGTGTAGCGGGCCCGCCCCGGGTCGAGCCGGGACACGACGCTCACGAGCGCCTGGTCGAGCACCCGGCCCGCCGTCCGGCCGGACACCTCGAGCTGCCCCATGTGGGAGAGGTCGAACAGACCCGCGGACGTGCGCACGGCGTGGTGCTCGGCGAGCTCGCTGCCGTAGCGCAGGGGCATCCGCCACCCGGCGAACGTGGTCAGGACGGCGCCGGCCGCGACGTGCTCCGCGAGGAGCGGCGACTCCGGCGCGCTCCGGTCCGCCGTCGGCGGGGCGATGGGGGTCATGAGGCTCCGAGTGGTCGTGCCGGGCGTCTGCCGCGGACGCTCCCGCGCGCACGGCGACGCGCCGCGCGGACGGGCGCACGCTACCACCGGAGCCCCGGACGGGCCCGGCCCGAGCTCACCACCACGAGCCCCAGGCCTCGTCCCACGGCTCGTCCTGCGGTCCGTCCTCGGGCGCGGGCTCGGCGTTCACCCACCCGGGCGCGAGCCCGGCGGCGAGCGCGTGCAGCAAGGTGAGCCCGAGGCGGTGCGCCCCGTCGGCCTCCAGGCACTGCTCGACCAGCACGTTGGCGCGGGCGCCGTTCCCCGACCACCACTCCAGGCAGGCGAGCGTCGCCAGCGGCGTGGCGCGTGACCGGCCGCTCGTGTGCCGGACGACGGCCTCCAGCACGCCGCGGGCGTCGTCCGCGCGGGCCTGGTCGGGACGGTCCCCGGCGGCTCCGCCGAGCCCTCCGAGCGCGTCGGCGAGACAGTCCGCGGGCTGCGCGGTCGTGCCCTCGGCGACCGCGAGGACCAGGGCGTCCCGCACCAGCGGGACCTCGAGCGCCGCGAGGAGCCGGCCGAGCGCCTCCGGTGCCAGCGGGAGACCGTCCCGGACGCGGGCGCACTGGTCGAACCAGACGAGGAGCATCGCGTCACCCCAGCCCGGCGGGAGGTGGAACCCGCCCGGGCGGCGCCGGCCGGGGTGCTCGCGGCCGACTGTGCGCCGGCGACGCCGCTCGGCGGCGGCCTCTCGACCCGCCCGCCGTCGCTCGTCCGGGCCGGCCTCGCCCTGCACCCTCAGCGCGGAGCGGTCGCGGACCACCCCGAAGCCCGCGGCCACCATGTGCGCCCCCACCACCGTCGCCTGCAGGTCGGTCACGGGCCGGCCCTCCGGCGGGCAGCACGACGCGTCCTGGCACCGCAGCGACCCGTACCCCGTCGGGCCGACCACCCAGACCCCGCCGTCGGCGCCGGGCCAGAGCGCCGCGAGCAGGTGCCCGACGGCGCGCCCCTCGAGGGTGGCGGGGTCGGCGACCTCGGCGCGGGTCCGGTCGGTGTAGACGACCACGACCACCTGGGCGGCCTCGTCCTGGGCCATCCGCACCGCCAGGAAGTCGGCCGTCGCGACGCCGTCCTCGTCGTCGGCGAACGCCTCGAGGTCGACCCGGGCCACCAGCCCGACGCACCGGTCGCGGGCCCGCACGCTCACCACGACCAGGGAGTCGCGCGGCTCGACGCCGAGCTGGAACGGAACCAGGGCGAGAAGCTCGCGGGGCTCGCCGATCTTGATCACAGGGACGCTCGTCATGCGGCCCAGCCGACCACCACGCCCCAGGCCGCCGCGAGCGCCCCCGGCGCCGCTGTGGAGGAGGCAGCGCGGGCACCATCTTGTGGACGACGCGGCGCATCACCTTAGGCTGCGACCATGCCGGACCCCCTCGACGCCCTCGAGACCTCTCGACGCCTCGTCGGTGCCAGGCTCGGCGCTGCCGTCGCCGGCGTCGACGACCGACTGGCGACGGTCGGTGCCGAACGCGCCGACCTCACCCGGACCGCGGGCGACCTGCTCACCGGCGGCAAGCGCCTACGGGCGGCGTTCTGCGTCGCCGGCTGGGCCGCCGCCGGCGGAACCTCCCCGGCCGACGCCGAGGCCGCACCCGTGGCGGCCGGCGCGGCGCTGGAGCTCTTCCAGGCCGCTGCGCTCGTCCACGACGACGTCATGGACGGCTCTTCGACCCGCCGGGGCCGCCCCGCCGCCCACCGCAGGTACGCCGCCGTGCACGGCGAGCGTGGGTGGCAGGGCTCGGCCGACCGGTTCGGAGAAGCGGCCGCGATCCTCCTCGGCGACCTGCTGCTCGTGATGAGCTTCGCCGAGTTGGCCCACGCGGGACGCGCCGTTCCGGGCGCCTCGGCTCGCCGCGCGCAAGAGGTGTACGACCTGATGACGGCCGAGGTCACGCTCGGTCAGTACGTCGACATGTACGCCCAGGCCGTGCCGTGGGACGACGCCGACGCCGTCGATCGCGACCGGGCGCACCGGGTGGTCCGGGCCAAGTCGGCGCGCTACTCGGTGGAGCACCCCGTCGTGCTCGGCGCCGCGCTCGCGGGCGCGGGCGAGGAGATCTTGACGGCGCTCTCGGCGTTCGGGCTCCCGGTGGGCGAGGCGTTCCAGCTCCGCGACGACCTGCTCGGCGTCTTCGGCGACCCTCTCGTCACGGGCAAGCCCGCCGGCGACGACCTGCGCGAGGGCAAGCGGACCGTCCTGCTCGCCATCGCCAGAGAACGTGCGGACGCCGCCGGCCTCGCGGTCCTGCGCGCCGGCATCGGCCGGGCCGACCTCGACCTCGCCGGGATCGACGCGATCCGCGACGTCCTCGTCGACACGGGCGCGGTCCGCGCCGTCGAGGACCTCATCGACGAACGGACGGAGGCCGGCTTCCGGGCGCTTCGGGCCGCCGGCCTCGAGCCCGAGGCCGAGGCGACGCTCGCGGCGCTCGCGCGCCTCGCCGTCGACCGCCAGGCCTGAGGCCCGCCGGGCCGCCGGACGACCGCCGGGACGCTCCTATGGTTCGTCAAGCGGGTAGCGCGCCGTGTTCGAGTTGGCGGTAGAGGTCGCGGGCGATGTAGCGCTTGAGGCAGCGTCGGATCTCGCGGTCGGTCTTGCCTTCGGCT
>JBDIAU010000027.1:0-11779 GCA_039812565.1 Beutenbergiaceae bacterium | reverse complement strand
ACGACGACGTCCTGGGCGAGCATCGTCGCGTAGGCGAGGTACGTCTCCCCGAAGAAGAGGACGTCGATCGCGCCGTCGAGGTCCTCGATCGTGGCGACGGCCCACGCGTTGCCCTGCTTCGACATCTTGCGCTGCAGCGACGTCACGAGGCCGGCGATCGTCACCGTGGAGGCGTCGGGCCGGGCCTCGTCGGCCAGGAGCGCGGCGATCGAGCAGTCGGCCTTCTGGCTGAGCACCTGCTCGAGGCCCTGGAGCGGGTGGTCGGAGACGTAGAGGCCGAGCATGTCGCGCTCGAACGCGAGCAGCTCGCGCTTGTCCCACTCCCCCACCTCGAGGATCTCGGGCTCGGCCATCTCCGCGGGCCCGGCGTCGCCGAGGCCGTCGAGGGAGGCGAACAGGTCGAACTGCCCGATCGCCTCGTTGCGCTTGACGTCGACGACGAGGTCCACCTCGGTCTCGAAGGCGAGCGCCAGCGCGCGGCGGCTCGTGCCGAGGGTGTCGAACGCGCCCGCCTTGATGAGCGACTCGATGGTCCGCTTGTTGCAGACCACCAGCGGGACCTTCTTGAGGAAGTCCCGGAACGACGAGAACGGGCCCTTCTCCTGCCGCGCCTCGACGATCGCGTCGACGACGTTCGCGCCGACGTTCCGGATCGCCGTGAGCCCGAACCGGATGTCGGCCCCGACCGCGGTGAACGTCGCCGACGACGCGTTGACGTCCGGCGGCAGGACGGTGATCCCCATCCGGCGGCACTCGGCCAGGTACAGCGCCGACTTGTCCTTGTCGTCGCGCACCGACGTCAGGAGCGCGGCCATGTACTCGGTGGGGTAGTTCGCCTTGAGGAAGGCCGTCCAGTAGGAGACGACGCCGTAGGCGGCCGAGTGCGCCTTGTTGAACGCGTACCCGGCGAACGGGACGAGCGTCTCCCACACCGCCGTGATCGACGCGTCGGAGTAGCCCCGCTCCCGCATCCCCGCCTGGAACGGGATGAACTCCTTGTCGAGGATCTCCTTCTTCTTCTTGCCCATCGCCCGGCGCAGCAGGTCGGCCTGGCCGAGCGTGTAGCCGGCCAGCTTCTGCGCGGCGCGCTGCACCTGCTCCTGGTAGACGATGAGGCCGTGGGTGAGGCCCACGATCTCCTCGAGCGGCTCGGCGAGCTCGGGGTGGATCGGCTCGACCTTCTGCAGGCCGTTCTTGCGCAGCGCGTAGTTGGTGTGGGAGTTCATCCCCATCGGGCCCGGCCGGTACAGGGCGATGACGGCGGAGATGTCCTCGAAGCTGTCGGGACGCATCTGACGCAGCAGCGCGCGCATCGGCCCGCCGTCGAGCTGGAACACGCCCAGGGTGTCGCCGCGGGAGAGCAGCTCGTACGTCGGCCCGTCGTCGAGCGGGAGGTCCTCGACGCGGATCGCCGGCTTGTCGTTCGCGACGATGTTCGCCAGGGCGTCGTCCAGGATCGTGAGGTTGCGCAGCCCGAGGAAGTCCATCTTGATCAGCCCGAGCGCCTCGCTCGTCGGCTGGTCGAACTGCGTGATGATCGCGCCGTCCTGCGGGCGCTTCATGATCGGGATGATGTCGAGCAGGGGCTCGCTCGACATGATGACGCCGGCGGCGTGCACGCCCCACTGGCGCTTGAGGTTCTCCAGGCCGCGCGCGGTCTCGAGGACCTGCTGCGCCTCCGGGTCCGCCGCGACGACCTGCCGGAACTCCTCGGCCTCCGCGTAGCGGTCGTTCGACGGGTCGTACATCCCCGAGAGCGAGATGTCCTTGCCCATGACGGCGGGCGGCATCGCCTTGGTGAGCTTCTCCCCCATCGCGAACGGGAAGCCCAGCACCCGGGACGCGTCCTTGAGGGCCTGCTTGGCCTTGATCGTGCCGTAGGTGACGATCTGGGCGACCCGGTCGGCGCCGTACCTCTCGGTGACGTACTTGATGACCTCGCCGCGGCGGCGCTCGTCGAAGTCGACGTCGACGTCGGGCCACGAGACGCGCTCCGGGTTGAGGAACCGCTCGAAGATGAGGCCGTGCTCGAGGGGGTCGAGCTCGGTGATGCCCATCGCGTACGAGGCCATCGAGCCCGCGGCGGAGCCGCGCCCCGGGCCCACCCGGATGCCCTGGGCCTTCGCCCAGTTGATGAAGTCGGCGACCACGAGGAAGTAGCCCGCGAAGCCGAGCGACGTGATGACGCCCGTCTCGTACGTCGCCTGCGCCCGCACGTCGTCCGGGACGCCCGTCGGGTAGCGCCGGTGGAGCCCTCGCTCCACCTCCTTGACGAAGTGCGAGTCCTCGTCCTCCCCCTCGGGCACGGGGAAGCGCGGCATGTAGTTCGCGTTCGTGTTGAACGTGACGTCGCACTGCTCGGCGATGACCAGGGTGTTGTCGCAGGCGCCGGGGAAGTCGGCGAACGTGCGCCGCATGTCCTCGGTCGAGCGCAGGTAGTACGACGAGCCCTCGAACCTGAAGCGGCCCGGGTCCGCGAGCGTCGAGCCGGACTGGACGCACAGGAGGACCTCGTGCGCGTGGGCGTCCTCGGCGGTCGTGTAGTGGGAGTCGTTGGTCGCGACGAACGGCGCGCCGATCGCCTTCGCGACGCGGACGAGGTCCGCCGTCACGCGCCGCTCGATGTCGATGCCGTGGTCCATGACCTCGACGTAGAACGCGTCCTTGCCGAACAGGTCCTGGAGCTCGCCGGCGGCGCGGACGGCCTCGTCGAACTGGCCCAGCCGCAGGCGGGTCTGCACCTCGCCCGAGGGGCAGCCGGTCGTCGCGACGAGCCCGTCGGCGTAGGTCTGGAGCAGCTCGCGGTCCATCCGCGGCCACTTGCCCCACTGCCCGTCGAGGGAGGCGAGCGAGCCGAGCCGGAAGAGGTTGTGCATCCCTGCAGTCGTGCGGGCCCACATCGTGAGGTGCGTGTAGGCGCCGCCGGCGGAGACGTCGTCGGAGCGCTGGCTCGCCTCGCCCCACTGCACGCGCGTCCGGTCGAACCGGCTGGTGCCCGGCGTGACGTAGGCCTCGATGCCGACGATCGGCTTGATGCCGTGGCGCCGGGCCTGGTTCCAGAAGTCGAAGGCCCCGAACAGGTAGCCGTGGTCGGTGATCGCGAGGGCGCTCTGCCCGAGCCGCGCCGCCTCGGCGCACATCTCCCCGACCCGCGCGGCGCCGTCGAGCATCGAGTACTCGGAGTGGACGTGGAGGTGAGCGAACCCCTCCGACGCAGCCATGCCGCAGAGTGTAGGTCGCCCTGCCCGGGCCGCCGGGCGCGCCACCCGCTCGCGCCCGTCGCCCGGCGCGTCGCGCCAGCGGCTCAGTGCTCAGGGCGCGGTGAGGACCTTGACGGCGTCGCGGTGCCAGATCCCGGCGTCGAGGTACCGGCGCTCGCCGTCGATCGTGTACCCGAGCCGTCGGTAGAAGCCGACGGCGCCCTCCTGGGCGCTGAGCTCGACGCGGACCCGCCGCGCGCCGTCGGGCCCGGCCGCCCCGTGCTCGGCGAGGGCGATCACCTCGAGGGCGCTCATCACCGCCTCGCCGACGCCGCCGCCCCGCGCCTCGCGGGCGACGGCGACGCGCCCGACGTGCACCTCGCCCGGGTGCTGCGGGTCCGTGAGCAGCCGCCCCGTGCCGACGACGGCGCCGTCCCGCTCGGCGACGACGTGCACCGTCGTCGGGCTGCGGTCGGCGGCGTCGAGCTCCTCCTCGGCGGGGACGTGCTGCTCGACGACGAACACCTCGGTCCGCAGGGCGAACGCCGCGGCGAGGTCCGCCTCGTCCCGCACCCGGCGGACGACGACGGCGCTCACGACGCCCGGAGCACGTCGAGGGCGTGCTGGAGGTCCTCCGGGTACTCGCTCGTCAGCTCGACCCAGCGACCCGTGGCCGGGTGCGGGAAGCCGAGGCGCGCCGCGTGGAGCCACTGCCGGGTGAGCCCGAGCCGCGCCGCGAGGGTGGGGTCCGCGCCGTAGGTGAGGTCCCCGACGCACGGGTGGTGCAGCGCCGACATGTGCACGCGGATCTGGTGCGTGCGGCCCGTCTCGAGGTGGATCTCCAGGAGGGTCGCCGCCCGCATCGCCTCGAGGGTGGCGTAGTGCGTGACGGACGGGCGGCCGCCGGCGACGACCGCCCACCTGTAGTCGAGGGTGGGGTGGCGCCCGATGGGCGCGTCGATCGTCCCCGCCGTCGGGTCCGGGTGGCCCTGGACGACGGCGTGGTAGACCTTCTCGGGCGTGCGCTCCTTGAACGCGCGCTTGAGCGCCGTGTACGCCCGCTCGCTCTTGGCCACGACCATCAGCCCGGTCGTCCCGACGTCGAGCCGGTGGACGACGCCCTGGCGCTCCGCCGCGCCGGAGGTCGACACGCGATAGCCCGCGGCGGCCAGGCCGCCGACGACGGTCGGGCCGGTCCAGCCCGGGCTCGGGTGCGCGGCGACGCCCACGGGCTTGTCCACGACGACGACGTCCGCATCGTCGTAGACGACGCGCAGCCCGGGGACGGCGGTGGGCAGGGTGCTGGGTGCGGGCGCCACGTCGGGCAGCTCGACCTCGAGCCAGGCGCCCGCGGGGAGGCGGTCCCCCTTGCCGACGGCGCGCCCGTCCACGTGCACGCTGCCGCCGTCGGCGAGGTCGGCGGCCCGGGTGCGGGACAGCCCGAGGAGCCGCGACAGCGCGGCGTCGACCCGCTCACCCGCGAGGCCGTCCGGGACGGGCAGGGCGCGCACCTCAGGCATCGGCGACCGGCTCCCGGTCCTCGTGCCGCGAGCCGTCGACGCCGACGCCGCGGATCCCCAGCCAGCCGATGAGGACGGCCGCCGAGACGATCGCGATGTCGGCGACGTTGCCGACGAAGAACCCCGCGTAGTCGATGAAGTCGATGACGTGCCCCCGGGCGAACCCCGGCTCGCGCGCCAGCCGGTCGACGAGGTTGCCGACCGCGCCGCCGAGCAGGAGGCCGAGCGCGATCGCCCAGCCGAGGGACCCCAGCCGGCGCGAGACGCGCGCCACGACCACGACGACGCCCACGGCGACGAGCGTGAAGACCCACGTCATGCCGGTGGCGAGAGAGAACGCCGCCCCGGGGTTGCGGACCAGGTACAACGAGAGCAGGTCGCCGAGGATCTCGACGCGCACCCCGCCGTCGAGCGTCGCGAGCGCGGCCTGCTTGGTCACGAGGTCGACGACGACGACGCCCACGGCGATGAGCGCGAGGGTCCAGACGTACGCCCGCCGCCTCGATGCGCCGTCGGCGCCCGGGACCGGCGCGGCGCCGCTGCGCGGGCCGTCCTCGGCCGGATCCCCGGCGTCGTGAAGGGCGCCGTCGGGGCGGGCGTCGTCGGGGGTGCTCATCGGTCTCCTCGCCTGGTCATGCCACGACGGCGGACCCCGGGCGGGGTCCGCCGTCGTCGGTGATGGCAGGAAGTCTGCCCGACGCTCGGCGCCGGGTCGACGTCGTCAGAGCGCCTGGGAGGCGGCGCCGCGGCCCTCGACCTCGTTGAGGAGGCTCTCGAGGTAGCTCTTCAGGCGCGTCCGGTAGTCACGCTCGAACGAGCGGAGCTCGTCGATCTTGCGCTCGAGCAGCACGCGCTCCTCCTCGAGCTGGCCGAGCGTCCGGGACTTGGTCTCCTCGGCGTCGCGGACCAGCTGCTCCGCGGTGGTCCGGGCCTCGCCGACGATCCGGTCGCCCTCGGCCTGGCCGTTGCTGACGTACTCGTCGTGCAGCTTCTGCGCCAGGGCGAGCATGCCGGCCGCGGACTGCGCCTGGTCCGGTGCGGGTGCGGCCTCGGCCGCCGGCGCCGTCGGGGCGGGCGCCTCGGGCTCGGGCTCGGGCGCGGTCTCGACCTCGGGGGCGGCGGGCTCCTCCGCCTCCGGGGCCG
This sequence comes from Beutenbergiaceae bacterium, assembly GCA_039812565.1. GTDB lineage: Bacteria > Actinomycetota > Actinomycetes > Actinomycetales > JAHECE01 > JAHECE01. The sequence continues at coordinate 5,916 of JBDIAU010000027.1, read as the reverse complement.
CCTCGGCGGGGGCCTCGACGGCGGGCGCGGCGCCCGACGCGGCGAGCGCGGCCTCGGCGGCGGCGAGCTTGGACTTGAGCTCGTCGTTCTCCGCCGCCACCACCCGCAGGGTGTTGACGACCTCGTCGAGGAAGTCGTCGACCTCGTCCTGGTCGTAGCCCTCGCGGAACTTGGTCGGCTGGAACTTCTTGTTGAGGACGTCGTCTGCCGTGAGCAACGCCATGATCGTCACCTCAGGTGTCAGGTCGGGAGATCGGGTGGAGCGGTGGCACCGGTCGCGGTGCCACCGCAGGGGTGGACGGCTGTCCGGACGGTACCCCCGACCGCCACGGTGCGGGGCCGGCGCTCGCGCGCGCTCACGCGGCGAGCGAGCCGACGATCCGCATCGCGAACGTGCACGCCAGCATGAGCACGAGGTAGCCCAGGTCCAGCTGCACCCCCCCGAGCCGGAGCGGGGGGATCAGCCGGCGCAGCAGACGCAGCGGTGGGTCGGTGAGGGTGTACGTCGCCTCGGCGATCAGGAGCGTGGCTCCTCGGGGCCGCCAGTCGCGTGCGAACACCTGGATCCAGTCGAAGACCAGCCGGAGCAGCAGGACGATGACATAGATCAGGAGCGCCACGTAGAGCGCACCGAAGAACCACTGCACGCGGCCTCAGCTCTGGTTGAAGAACCCCGCCTGGGCGGGGGCGGCGGCACGGTCGCCGGTCGCGACCTCCACGGTGGCGGGCGAGAGGAGGAAGACCTTGCTCGTCACGCGCTCGATGGTGCCACGAAGTCCGAAGACGATGCCCGCCGAGAAGTCGACCAGGCGCTTGGCGTCGCCGTCGTTCATGTCGGTGAGGTTCATGATCACCGGCGTGCCGGAGCGGAAGGCCTCGCCGATGACCTTGGCGTCGTTGTAGCTGCGGGGGTGCACGGTCGTGATGCGGCGGAGCTCTCCACCGGTCACGGCGCGCGAGATCGGCATCACCTGGGCGTGGCGCTCGACCGGCGCCTCCTGCTCGTACTCCGCGGGCACCGCGGTCTCCTCCGTGTAGTCGACCTGCTCGTCGGGGTTCTCACCCTCGGCGAGCCCGAGGTACAGCATCGTCTTGCGCAGCGCTCCGGCCATCTGTCGCTCCTGGTCTGGTTGTGCCTTCGCCAAGGACGCTAGACCAGGCACGACGTCGGGTCAGGAAGGCGGGCGCGGCGTGTCGCGGCCGCCCAGGGCGACCACCCCGGCGAACCGGCCGGTGATCCCGTCGCGACGGTGGGAGTAGAACCGGGGGTCCTCGCGGGTGCAGACGCCGAGCGCGGCGGCGGACCGGACCCCGACGGCGCCCAGCTGGGCCAGGACGCCGGCGACGAGGTCCACCGACGGCGTGCCCCACGCCGTCGTCGCCCGCGCCTGCGGGACGACGGCGACCACCTCCGCCTGCACGTGCGCGCCGACCTCGTAGCAGCGCCCGCAGATCGACGGGCCGAGGACCGCGCGCACCCGGTCGGCCCGGGCCCCCAGCCGCACCATCGCCTCGAGCGCGGCCGGCACCACCCCGCGCTGCACGCCGAGCCTGCCGGCGTGCGCCACGGCGACGACCCCCGCCTCGCCGTCGGCCAGGAGCACCGGGACGCAGTCGGCGACCATGACCGCGAGGGCGACCCCGGGCTCGTCGGTCACGGCGGCGTCCGCCCGGGCGACGGCCGCCGCCCCGGCCTCCGCCGGCCCGGCGACCACGTGGACGTCAGCGCCGTGGACCTGGTCGAGGTAGGCGACCGGCCGCCCGACGGCGGCCGCGACCCGGTCCCGGTTGGTCCGGACGTGGGCCGGCTCGTCGCCGACGTGCAGGCCGAGGTCGAGGCTGTCCCACGGGGACCCGCTCACGCCACCGGCCCGGGTGGTGACCAGTGCGGTCACCCCCGGGCCGAGGTCGACGTCGAGCAGGTCCACGGGGGGCGTGGCCTACTTCAGGAAGTCCGGGATGTCGAGGTCGTCGTCCACCCGGCGCGGCCGCGGCGGGACCTCGTCGAACACCCGCGGGACGTTGACGGTCTGCTGGACCGCGGCGGGGGCGACGTCCTCGACCACGTGGTTGACGAACGCAGCGGCGGGCTCGCGGACCGTGGCGACCGGCTGCGGGACCCGCTCGACGCGCGGGGCCGGCTGGGCCTCGACGATCGGCGGCGCCTGGGTCCGCGACGGGGCGACCTGGCCGACGCCGCGACCGCCGGAGCGGCCGGTCGCGGGGACGTTGTCGAAGCCCGCGGCGATGACCGTGACGCGCACCTCGTCGCCGAGGGCGTCGTCGATGACGGCGCCGAAGATGATGTTCGCCTCGGGGTGCGCCGCCTCCTGGACGAGCCGCGCGGCCTCGTGGATCTCGAAGAGGCCCAGGTCGCTCCCGCCCTGGATGGAGAGCAGGACGCCGTGGGCGCCGTCGATGCTCGCCTCGAGCAGCGGGGAGGAGATCGCGAACTCGGCGGCCTGGACCGCACGGTCCTCGCCGCGCGAGGAGCCGATGCCCATGAGGGCCGAGCCGGCGCCCTGCATGACCGACTTGACGTCCGCGAAGTCGAGGTTGATCAGGCCCGGCGTGGTGATCAGGTCGGTGATGCCCTGGACACCGGAGAGGAGCACCTGGTCGGCCGAGCGGAACGCGTCGAGCACCGAGACGTTGCGGTCACTGATCGACAGCAGCCGGTCGTTCGGGATGACGATGAGCGTGTCCACCTCGGCGCGGAGCGCGTCGATGCCGCTCTCGGCCTGGTTCGCGCGCCGACGGCCCTCGAAGGTGAACGGCCGCGTCACGACGCCGATCGTCAGCGCGCCCATGGACTTGGCGATGCGGGCGACGACCGGGGCGCCGCCGGTGCCGGTGCCACCGCCCTCGCCCGCGGTCACGAAGACCATGTCGGCCCCGCGCAGGACCTCCTCGATCTCCTCGGCGTGGTCCTCAGCCGCCTTCTTGCCGACCTCGGGGTCGGCGCCCGCGCCGAGGCCCCGCGTGAGCTCGCGGCCGACGTCGAGCTTGACGTCCGCGTCGCTCATGAGGAGCGCCTGGGCGTCGGTGTTCACCGCGATGAACTCCACGCCCTTCAGGCCGGCCTCGATCATCCGGTTCACGGCGTTGACGCCGCCTCCGCCGATGCCGACAACCTTGATGACCGCCAGGTAGTTCTGCGGTGCCGCCACGTCGATCCCTCTCGTCCGGGTCAACTCTCAACCTCAACCTGAGGGTGAGACTTATGTCAGTTCCTGCCGGGCCAGGACGGTAGGTGGGCGAGTGGGCGAGGGCAACGACATCCCGCGCGTGTCGGGGAATTGCCCCCGCCGGGTCCGTCCCCGCGCTCGACCTCGCAGGTCAGCACCTCGACACGCCCACGCCGGCCGACTCGCCGCGGCGTGGGACGGCGTGTCGCACGCCGCCGCGGCGCGGCGCGGGCCGTCGCGTCAGCGGGTGACGGGCATCGTCGGCGCGGAGACGTCGTAGACCGACGCCGGGCGCTGCCGCAGGACCTCGAGCACCGCGAGCTTCAGGGCAGAGCTCTCCGCGCTCCCCCACTCGACGCGGCTGCCGTCCGAGAGGCGCAGGTGCACCGTGTCGCTCGAGCTCGCGCCGGCGTCACGCACCTGAGCGAGCAGCTCCGGCGGCAGCGCACCGAGGACGGCGAGCGCGGCGGTCAACGCGTCCGCGGCGCGCGGCCCCTCCGGGATCGCGACCGTGGGCACACCGTCGGGCGCCTCGGCGACGGCGCCGACCTGCACGCCCTCCTCGTCGAGCAGCGCATAGGCGTCGTCGCGCAGTGTCGCGGCCACCGGCTCCCGGGACACGACCTCCACCCGCAACCCCCGCGGCCAGTCGCGGTTCACCTCGACCGACCGCACGCCGGAGAGTGCGGCGAGCCGGTTGCGCAGGGCCCGGGTGTCGAGGCGGGCGAGCGGGATCCCGTCGACGGAGGCGAGCACCTCCTCCACCGCGGCCGGGTCCACCGTCGTGCCCAGCCCCGTCACGCGCGCCGCGCCGGAGTCGGTCGCCAGCAGCGGCGAGAACAGGACCAGCCCGAGGAGCACGAGGGCCGTCGCCGCGGCAGCAAGCACCGTCGCCAGGCGCACCCACGTCACGCGCCGCCGCGCCCGGGTGCGCTCGGCCATCCGCTCGGCGAACCGGGTGCTCACCGACGGGCCCGGGCGCACGACGCTCCAGCCGGCCTCCGCGCCCGGCAGGTCGGGCGCCGTCGTCGGGGCCGGCGGCTCGGGCTCGCGGACCGCCACGGACGACGGGCTCGCGGCCGGGCGGGACGCCGGCGGCCGCGCCGACGGCGGGGCCGGGGCGCCGCCGCGCGGCGCGACGCCGGTCGGACGTCGCGGAGGTGCGGGCGGCCTCATGAGCGCTCCCCCAGGAGGTCGAGGACGACGGGGCCGAGCTCGGTCACGTCCCCGGCCCCGACCGTCAGGACGAGGTCGCCGGGGCGGGCGAGCGCCGCGACGGTGCGCGCCGCCTCGAGCCGGTCGGGCACGTGGTGCACGTGCTCCGGGCCCACCCCCGCCGCGACCGCGTCCGTGATCAGTGCGCTCGTCACGCCCGGGCGTGGGTCCTCGCGGGCGCCGTAGATCGCGGTCACCACGACCTCGTCCGCCGTGCTGAGCGCCGCCGCGAACTCCGGGGCGAACGCCAGGGTGCGCGAGTACAGGTGCGGCTGGAACAGGACGACCACCCGGCCGTCGCCGGCGGCGAGCCGAGCCGCGGCGAGCAGGGCGGCGACCTCGGTGGGGTGGTGCGCGTAGTCGTCGACCACGCGCACCCCGGCCGCCACGCCCTTGTCCTCGAACCGCCGACGGGTCCCGGAGAACGTCGCGAGGGCACCCGCGAGCGGGACCGGCGGCGCCCCGAGCTCGACGCCGGCGCACCAGGCCGCCGTCGCGTTCAGGACGTTGTGCGCGCCCGGGACGCCGAGGGCGAGCGCGACCTCGAGGGGCTCCGCCCCGGCCCGGTGCCACCGCAGCGTGCTGCCGGAGCCGTCGGGGTCGAGACGCTCGACGCGGACCGCGACGTCGTCCTCACCCGCGAGATCGGCCGACGCGGCCGTCCCGTAGGTGCGCACGCGCAGGCCCCGCTCGCGGGCGTGCGCCACGAGGCGCGCGGACCCGGCGTCGTCCCGGCACGCGACGAGCAGGCCGCCGGGGACCAGGCGGGCGACGAACTCCTCGAAGGCCTCGTGGACGGCGGCCTCGCTCGCGTAGTTGTCGAGATGGTCGGCCTCGACGTTCGTCACGACGGCGACCCGCGGGGCGTACGCGAGGAACGACCGGTCGGACTCGTCGGCCTCCGCGACGAACGCCGGGCCGGCGCCGGCGTGAGCGCCCGTTCCGAGCGCGACCACCTCGCCGCCGATCGCGTAGCTCGGGTCGGCCCCGACCTCGCGCAGCGCGACGGCGAGCATCGCGCTCGTCGTCGTCTTGCCGTGCGCTCCGGCGACCGCGACGAAGTCCTTGCCCGCGGCCGCCAGCGCGAGGGCGGCGGAACGGTGCAGCACAGGGATCCCGGCCTCGCGAGCCGCGACCAGCTCCGGGTTCTCGGCGCGCACCGCGGTCGAGACGACGACGGTCCCCGCGCCGGCCACCTGCTCGGCGCGGTGCCCGACGTGGACGTCCGCGCCCAGTGCGGCCAGCCGGTCGAGCACCGCGCTCGCCCGCGCGTCCGAGCCGCTGACCTCCCGGCCGGCGGCGAGGAACAGCTCGGCCACCACGGACATGCCCGCCCCGCCGATCCCGATGAAGTGCAGCCGCCCCGACCCGGGGACCGGACCCGCTCCTCCGGCCGTCACGGCGTCTCGTCCGGGGTCGCGCCGTCGTCGTCGGGGCCGGCGTCGCCGCCGCCCTCGGCCGGGTCACCCGGCGCCGGGGCCGCGGGCGTCGCCGCGGCGCGCTCGACCAGGTC
>JBDIAU010000026.1:0-12043 GCA_039812565.1 Beutenbergiaceae bacterium | reverse complement strand
CGCTCGGCGATCGCCAGGGCGACGTACCCGCCCATGGAGAGCCCGCAGACCACGGCGCGCCTCACGCCCGCGGCACGGGCCGTCACGACGACGGCGTCCGCGTACGTCTCCAGGCTCGGCTCCGGCCCGGCGCCGACGGCGGCCGCGACCTCCTCGAAGGACGGCGAGTCCCCGAACCCCGGGGCGTCGACGGCGAGGACCGGGACGTCGGGCAGGAGCTGGACGACCGGCTGCCACATGAGCGCGTCCAACGGGAACCCGTGGAGCAGGAGCACCGGCACCGGCTCCGCCGGACCGCTGCGGTAGAGCGCCAGGGGTGCGCCCGTCGCGACCTCAGCCATCGGACCCCGCCTTTCGTGACTCGCCCTCGTACATCTCGAACGGGCCGTCCCACGTGGTCGGCAGCTCGGGGGACCCAGGCCGGACCCGCTGGACGATCTCCGTGAGCACCCGGTGGACGTACCTCTCGCCCACCCACAGGTGCTTGGCGCCCTCGACGCCGACCACCTCGGCCTGCCCCACCGTCGCGAACCGCTCCGCGGCGTCGGCGGGGCGCAGGTAGTCGTCGAACTCCGGGACCAGCACCGTCATCGGCCGACCGAACGCGTGCCAGTGCGCGAGGTCCTCCTCCTGCGCCCGGTGCAGCGGCGGCGAGAGGAGGATCGCGCCCTCGACCGTCGGGTCGGCGCCGTGCATGAGCGCCAGCTCCGTGCCGAACGACCAGCCGACCAGCCAGCGGTGCGGCAGGTCGTGGTAGTCGGCGTAGTCGAGGGCGGCGGCGACGTCGTAGCGCTCGGCCTGCCCGCCGTCGAAGGCGCCGTCGCTGGTCCCGCGCACGCTCGACGTGCCGCGGGTGTTGAAGCGCAGGACGGCGAGGTCCGCGAGCGCCGGCAGGCGCCAGGACGCCTTGCGGAAGACGTGCGAGTCCATGAAGCCACCGTGCGTGGGCAGCGGGTGCAGGGTCACGAGAGTGGCGACCGGGTCCCGCTCCAGCGGCAGGGCGATCTCGCCGACGAGCGTCAGGCCGTCCGCCGTGTGGAGCTCGATGTCCTCGCGGCGGGCGGGCAGGATGGTGAGCGGTCCGATGGTGTGGGTCATCGCCGTCGAGCGTAGTCGCGCGGGCGTCAGCGGCGCCGCCGGTCCCGCGCCTGCCAGCAGCCGGTGTGCCAGTGCCGGCGGTCGGCCAGCGCGGCGTCGGCCCCGAGGAGGTGGTCCGCGGCCACGACGACGACGTGCGCCGTCCCCGGCGGGATCAGCTGGTCGCACCCGGGGCAGCGGTAGGACTTGTCGCCGCCCGCGACGCGGCGGACCGTCCACGTGGACCCGTCGGCGCTCGCCTCGGAGCGCGGCATCCCCCGCAGCGCACCCTCGACGTCGAGCTCCGGGTGCTCGGAACCGTACGGACGGCGGCGGGAGCGGCGGGACGACGGCACCGCCGCATTCTCCCCCAACCCGCCGCCCCGCTCCCCCCTCCCCCCTCCCGCCGAACGCACTGTTGGTCGGCCGAAACCGCGGTTTCGGCCGACCAACAGTGCGTTCGGCGGATGAGGGGGGCGCGGAGAGTCAGAAGAGGCGGGAGTCGACGTCGTCGATGCCGCGCATCGCGTCGTAGTCCAGCACGACGCACCGGATCCCGCGGTCGGTGGCGAGCACCCGCGCCTGCGGCTTGATCTCCTGCGCGGCGAACACGCCGTCGACCGGAGCGAGCAGCGGGTCACGGTTGAGGAGCTCGAGGTACCGCGTGAGCTGCTCGACGCCGTCGATGTCCCCGCGACGCTTGATCTCGACGGCGACCGTCCGCCCCGCGGGCGCCTTCGCCAGGATGTCGACCGGGCCGATCGCCGTCGGGAACTCCCGGCGCACCAGCACGTGCCCGGGGCCCAGCAGCTGGATCTGCTCGGCGAGGAGACGCTGCAGGTGTGCCTCCACGCCGTCCTTGACCAGGCCGGGGTCGAGGCCGAGCTCGTGGGAGGAGTCATGGGCCACGTCGTGGAGCCGGACCACCAGCCGGTCGTCCGTCTTGGTCGAGCGGACCGTCCAGACCGCCGTCACGCCGGCGGCGACCTCCTCCGGGTCGGGCTCGGCCACCGACAGCGTGCAGGGCGGGCTCATCCAGTTCAGCGGCTTGTACGAGCCGCCGTCGGCGTGGACGAGGACGGCGCCGTCGGCCTTGACGACGAGAAGGCGACGAGCCGGGGGCAGGTGCGCGCTGAGCCGACCCGAGTAGTCGACGGCGCACGTGGCGATGACGATCCGCATGGCCGGGCCAGGCTACCGGAGGCTGCGGTACCCGCTGGGCGGCGTCGCCTCGAGCCAGGACGTCAGACCTGCGTACGCGTCCACGGACATCGCGAGCGAGAACTCCTCGTCCGCGGTGCGGCAGTGGATCTCGACGATGCTCGTGCGTCGCCCGGCCGTCAGGCGCGACGCCCGGTCGAGGACCTCCAGCCGCGACCGCAGCCAGGTGTGCTCCGGACGCGGCGTGTACGAGAGCACGCGGTACCACTCGAGGCGATCGGCGCCGAAGGCGGCGATCCCGCTGGCCCAGCCGTGCCCCTCCGCGCGGCGGTAGGCGCACTCGAAGGAGCCGAGCCGGCGCCCGAGGGAGCGCACCCGGGAGATGAGCATCGCGAGGGCGACGGCGGCGAGCACGCACGCCCCCAGGAGGAGCCAGAGCCCGACGCTCACCGCCCGCCGGCCTACCGCGCTGCCGGGTTCCGACCGGTCTCGATGAGGACCGAGACGACGTCGCTGTCCACCGAGAGCACGCCGTGCTCGACGTGGAACTCCCGCACGTCACCCTCGACGGGGTGGACGCGCACGGTCCCGTTGCGCAGGAGCGACAGGATCGGCGCGTGCTGCGGGAGGATGCCGATCTCGCCGTCGGCCGCCGGAGCGCTGACCGAGGTGGCGGAGCCCCGCCACAGCCGGCGCTCCGGCGCGATGACGTGTACCTCGAGGTTGGCCACGGGTCCCGTCCCTACCGCAGCTCAGACTGGATGCGGGCCCAGTTGCGCTCGAGGTCCTCGATCCCGCCGATGTTGAAGAACGCCTGCTCGGCGACGTGGTCGTAGACGCCGTCGGCGATCCGGGAGAAGGCCTCGATCGTCTCCGCGATCGGCACGGTCGAGCCGGGGACGCCGGTGAACTTCGTCGCCATGTAGGTGTTCTGCGAGAGGAACTGCTGGATCCGCCGCGCACGGGCGACGATGACCTTGTCCTCCTCGGAGAGCTCGTCGATGCCCAGGATCGCGATGATGTCCTGCAGCTCCTTGTTGCGCTGGAGGATCGACTTGACCCGGGTCGCCGTGTCGTAGTGCGCCTGGCCGACGAACTGCGGGTCGAGGATCCGCGACGACGAGCTCAGCGGGTCCACGGCCGGGTAGAGGCCGCGCGAGGCGATCTCCCGGGAGAGCTCCGTGGTCGCGTCGAGGTGGGCGAACGTCGTCGCCGGCGCCGGGTCCGTGTAGTCGTCGGCGGGCACGTAGATCGCCTGCAGCGAGGTGATCGAGTGGCCGCGGGTCGAGGTGATCCGCTCCTGGAGCTGGCCCATCTCGTCGGCGAGGTTGGGCTGGTAGCCGACGGCCGACGGCATCCGGCCGAGGAGCGTCGAGACCTCGGACCCCGCCTGCGTGAAGCGGAAGATGTTGTCGATGAACAGGAGCACGTCCTGCTTCTGGACGTCACGGAAGTACTCCGCCATCGTCAGCGCCGAGAGCGCGACCCGCAGACGCGTGCCCGGCGGCTCGTCCATCTGGCCGAACACGAGCGCCGTCTTGTCGAAGACGCCCGCCTCCTCCATCTCGCCGATGAGGTCGTTGCCCTCGCGCGTGCGCTCGCCGACGCCCGCGAACACCGACACGCCGCCGTGCTCCTGCGCGACGCGCTGGATCATCTCCTGGATGAGGACCGTCTTGCCGACGCCGGCGCCGCCGAAGAGGCCGATCTTGCCGCCCTGGACGTACGGGGTGAGGAGGTCGATGACCTTGATGCCCGTCTCGAACATCTGGGTCTTGCCCTCGAGCTGGTCGAAGGCCGGCGGCTTGCGGTGGATGGGCCAACGCTCCGTGACCTCGAGCGTCTCGCCCTCCTTGAGGTTGAGGACGTCGCCCGTGACGTTGAAGACGTGACCCTTGGTGACGTCGCCGACCGGCACGGAGATCGGGGCGCCCGTGTCGCGCACCTGCTGGCCGCGCACGAGGCCGTCGGTCGGCTTGAGCGCGATGGCGCGCACGAGGTTGTCGCCGAGGTACTGCGCGACCTCGAGCGTCATCTCGACGAGGCTCTCGCCCTCGCCCTGGCTCGAGAGGTCCACCGTGAGCTTGAGCGCGTTGTACATCTGCGGCAGCGCGTCCGCCGGGAACTCGATGTCGACGATGGGGCCGATCACGCGGGCGATCCGGCCCACCCCGGCCGCCTGCTCGGTCCGGGGGGCTGACGTGGCTGTGGCAGTCATGTCTTCTCTCTCGCTTCGCTGGGTCAGCCCGACGCCAGGGCGTCGGCGCCGGAGACGATCTCGCTGATCTGCTGGGTGATCTCGGCCTGCCGTGCGGCGTTGGCCAGCCGCGTGTAGAGCCGGATGAGGTCCTCGGCGTTGTCGGTGGCCGTGTGCATGGCGCGCTGCCGGGCGGCGAGCTCCGACGCCGCCGCCTGGAGCAGCGCCGCGTAGATGCGGCTGCGGATGTAGAGCGGCAGGAGGGCGTCGAGGACCGCCTCCTCCGACGGCTCGAAGTCGTACAGCGGGAGCGGCTCGTGCTCGCCGGGAACCTCGACGCCCTCGACGACCTCGAGCGGGATCATCCGCAGCACGCGGGGCGCCTGGGTGACCATGCTCTGGAACCGCATGTAGACGATGTGCAGCTCGCTGACGCCGCCCTCGTCCACGGGTGCGGCGAACGCGGCGAGGAGCGTGTCGGCGATGTCGTGCGCGGTCTCGAGCGTCGGCGCGTCGGACTCGCCCACCCAGCTGCGCACCACGGGGCGCTGGCGGAAGGTGAAGTAGCCGAGGCCCCGGCGGCCGGTGACGAAGATCTGCGGGTCCTTGCCGTCCTCGCGCAGCTTGGCGAGGAGCCGCTCGGTCTCACGCAGGACGGAGGCGGTGTACGCGCCCGCCATGCCGCGGTCGGCCGTGAGGACGAGCACCGCCACCTTGGTGGTGTCCGTGCGCGGTCGGGTGAGGGGGTGGTCCACCGTCGCGTGCGTGGCCACCGCCGAGAGCGCGCGCGTGAGCATGCGCGCGTACGGCGCGGCGGTGACGGCGCGGTCGCGCGCCTTGCCGATCCGGGAGGCCGCGATCAGCTCCATGGCGCGGAAGATCTTCTTCAGCGCCTGGGTGGACTTGATCCGCTGGCGGTAGACCCGCTGCTGTCCAGCCATGCGTCAGCGCTTCCGCTGCCGGACGATCTGCTCCTGGACCACCTCGACGTCGGCGCCGAGGCTTGCGTCCTCCTCGACGATCCCGCCGCCCGAGCCGCTGACGAAGCCGCGTCGGAAGGTCTCGAGGGCGTCGCGCAGGGCGTCCTCGGTGTCCTTCTCCAGCTTGCCGGTGTCGCGGATCGTCGTGAGCACCGTCGTGTGCCGGCGCAGGTGGTCCAGCATCTCCGACTCGAACCGCTTGACGTCGGCGATCTCGACGTCGTCGAAGAAGCCCTTCGCGCCGGCCCAGATCACCACGACCTGGTCCTCGACCGGGTACGGCGTGAACTGCGGCTGCTTGAGCAGCTCCATGAGCCGGGCGCCGCGCGTGAGCTGCTGGCGGGAGGCGGCGTCGAGGTCGGAGGCGAACATCGCGAACGCCTCGAGGGAGCGGTACTGCGCGAGCTCGATCTTCAGCGTGCCCGCGACCTGCTTCATCGCCTTGACCTGCGCGGCGCCGCCGACCCGGGAGACCGAGATGCCGACGTCGACCGCGGGGCGCTGATTGGCGTTGAAGAGGTCGGACTGCAGGAAGATCTGGCCGTCCGTGATGGAGATGACGTTCGTCGGGATGTAGGCCGAGACGTCGTTCGCCTTCGTCTCGATGATCGGCAGGCCCGTCATCGAGCCGGCGCCGAGCTCGTCGGACAGCTTCGCGCAGCGCTCGAGCAGGCGCGAGTGCAGGTAGAAGACGTCACCCGGGTACGCCTCGCGGCCCGGCGGCCGCCGCAGGAGCAGCGAGACCGCCCGGTACGCCTCGGCCTGCTTCGACAGGTCGTCGAAGACGATGAGGACGTGCTTGCCCTCGTACATCCAGTGCTGGCCGATCGCCGAGCCGGTGTAGGGGGCGATGTACTTGAAGCCGGCGGGGTCGGACGCCGGGGACGCGACGATCGTCGTGTAGTCGAGCGCCCCCGCCTCCTCGAGGGAGGCGCGGATCGACGCGATGGTCGAGCCCTTCTGGCCGACGGCGACATAGATGCAGCGGACCTGCTTCGTCGGGTCCCCGGTCTCCCAGTTGGCCTTCTGGTTGATGATCGTGTCGAGCGCGATCGCCGTCTTGCCGGTCTTGCGGTCGCCGATGATGAGCTGCCGCTGGCCGCGGCCGATCGGGATCATCGTGTCGATGGCCTTGAGGCCGGTCTGCAGCGGCTCGTGGACGCTCTTGCGGGCCATGACGCCCGGCGCCTGGAGCTCGAGCGCGCGACGCCCGGAGGTCTCGACGTCGCCGAGGCCGTCGATCGGGTTGCCGAGCGGGTCGACGACGCGGCCGAGGTAGCCGTCGCCGACGGGCACCGAGAGCACCTCGCCGGTGCGCCGGACCTCCTGGCCCTCCTCGATCCCCGAGAAGTCGCCGAGCACGACGACGCCGATCTCGCGGACGTCGAGGTTGAGGGCGATGCCGAGCGTCCCGTCCTCGAACCGCAGGAGCTCGTTCGCCATCGCGCCGGGGAGCCCCTCGACGCGCGCGATGCCGTCGCTCGCCATCGCGACGTGCCCGACCTCCTCCGCCGCCGACGCCGAGGGCTCGTACGAGCTCACGAAGCTGTCCAGGGCGGCCCGGATGTCCTCGGGCTTGATCGTCAGCTCAGGCATCTGGTCTTCCTCCACCTCGCGGACCGCCTGCCGGCGATCACCACGTCTCTGCACTGTCAGTGTGCGCCCTCGGTCGCGGGGCGCTGCGCGTCATCCGGCGAGACGCCGCCGGGCCTCGTCCAGGCGGGCGAGCACGGTCGCGTCGACCACCTCGGAGCCGACCTGGATCCGCAGGCCGCCGACGACGGCCGGGTCCACCGCCACGTTGACGGCGACGTGCCGGCCGTAGGCCCGCTCGAGGATCGCCTCGAGCCGGTCCACCTGTGCCCGTGTGAGCGGTGCCGCGGCCACGACGGTCGCCGTCAGGCGCCGGCGCCGCTCGGCGGCGCGCCGCCCGGCGGCGGACAAGGAGCTCGTCAGGCTGCGGCGGTCGAGCGAGAGCACGGCCCGTCGCACGAACAGTGCGGTCTCGGGGCTCACCCGCGAGCCGAACAGGTCGTCCGCCAGCGCCAGCCGACGCGCGACCGGCATGTCGGTGTTCGCCAGGGCCATCCGGACCTCGCGCTGCCGGGCGAGCAGCCGGTCGACGCGGAACAGCTCCTCCTCGACCGTCTCGAGCCGGCCGGCGGCCTCCGCGGCCGCCAGGGCCGAGTCGACCGCCAGGACGTCGACAGCCTCACCGAGGTCCTCGGTGGCCGACCACCGCGCCCGGGCGAGGCCCTGGACGAGCTCGGAGACCTCGTCAGCGACGGCGCCCTCGAGCACCCGGCCGGCGAGGACCGCCTTGTCGTCCCCCGACCGCGAGGGGTCGGTGAGCGCCCGGCGCAGCGCCACCTGCGACCCGAGGAGGTCCTCGACCTCGAAGAGCTGCTCGGCGAGGCCGAGGGCGGCCGCGCCGATGGACGCGAGCACCGCCTCCCACTGCGCCGAGGCAGCCTCGAGCGACGCCTGGCTGGTCGCGCGCATCAGGGCCTCCGGTCGCCACCCGAGGTCGGGGAGACCTCGGCGTCGAGCTCGTCGAGGAACCTGTCGATGACCCGCGAGCGGCGGGCGTCGTCGAGCAGGGACTCACCGACGATCCGAGAAGCGAGCTCGGCCGCGAGACCGCCGACCTCGGCGCGCAGCGAGACGACCGCGGCCTGACGCTCGGCCTCGATCTGGCGCTGCGCGTTGGCGACGATCCGGTCCGCCTCGGCGTGAGCCCGGTTCCTGGACTCCGCGACGATCTGCACGCCCTCGGCGTGCGCCTCCTCGCGGATGCGGGACGCCTCCTGCCGAGCCTCGTCGAGGGCCTGGCGGTGCGCCGCGAGCGCAGCGGCGGCCGCCGCTTCCGCCTCCTCGGCCCGGTTGAGACCGCCCTCGATCTTCGCGGTGCGCTCGTCTAGCACCCGCTTCATCCCGGGCAGCAGCTTCTTGTAGAAGTAGACGCCGATGATGATCAGGCAGACGGACGACCAGAAGATGTCGTAGAGCGGAGGCAGGAAGGGGTTGGGGGTCTCTTCGGCCGCGAGGACCTGCGCACCCGTCGCGGCCGCGACGAGGAACGCGCTCACGTGAAGAGGAATCCGGTGACGAGGCCGAGCAGGGCGAGCACCTCGACGAAGGCGACGCCGATGAACATCGTCGAGGTCAGGCGGCCCGCGATCTCCGGCTGACGCGCGATGCCCTCGATGGTCTTGCCGATGAGGATGCCGAGGCCGATACCGGGGCCGATCGTGCCGAGACCGTATCCGACGGTCGCGATGTTGCCGGTGAGTTCGGCGAGAGTGTCCACTGCCAGGTGTCCTTCCGTCGGGCGCCGTGCGGCGTCGCGTTGGGGGTGGGTTCGGTCGGGTGGTCGGGCGAGCGCCGGGTGCTCAGTGCTCCTCTTCCAGCGCCATGTTGAGGTAGACCGCGGCGAGCAGGGCGAAGATGTACGCCTGCAGCACGGCGACGAGCATCTCGAACAAGGTGATGCCGAGGCCGGCGACCGCGGTCAGCAAGCCCGTGAACTTGATGACGGGCCCGCCGCCCTCGAGCAGCAGGAACGTGCTCGCGGTGAAGCAGAGCACGAGCATGAGGTGGCCGGCGATCATGTTCGCCAGGAGTCGCAGCGCCAGCGTGAGCGGCCGGAAGACGAACACCTGGAGGAACTCGATCGGCGTGATGAGGATGTACATGATCCACGGCACGCCTGCCGGGAAGAGGCTCTGCTTCAGGTACCGCCCCGCCCCGTGCGCCTTCACCCCGACGACGAGGTAGGTCACGAACACCCAGAGTGCACAGACGAGGGGGTAGCCCACTCGTGACGTGCCGGCGATGTTGAGGAACGGGATGATGCCCGCGATGTTCATCGCAAAGATGCTGAAGAACAAGACGCTGACCATCGGCACGAAGCGGGCGCCCTTCGCCCCCATGACCTGCTCGACGATCTGCACCCGGACGAAGTCCAGCGCGAGCTCGGCGAGGTTCTGACGACGACCGGGCACGGTGGCGGCACGTCGCGCGAGGTAGGCGAAGAGCCCGATGAGCGCGACCGTCATGACGATGCGCACGAGCATGACGCGATCCACCGCGTAGAACGGCACCGCGTCGCCTGGTTGCGCCCCCCACGGGATGATGTAGGGGGGGAAGAAGTCAGCGATCGACGGGGCGTGGAAGCCCCCTTCGGCGTCGCCGCTCGACTCCGCCAGGGGCAGGAGGAGCATCGGAGGCGTGATCAGGGGAACTCCTCCGTGATGTGAGAGCTGGACAGGGTTCGCGTGCGACGCTCAGCACCGCGGTGGGCCGACGTCTCGCTGACGGGGGGAGCGTAACGCATCAGGTCCGCCCGGACGCCTCGCTCCCCGGGGCTGCCTCGACATTCGGGATCCGGCCCTGGAGGACCGCCCGGACGTCGATCGCCATCGAGGTCAGGGCGATGAGGACGAGCACGGCGGCGAACACGTACTTGTCGTAGAAGTCCTTGCCCTGCAGCACGGCGAGCACGACGACGATGAGCAGCATCTTGACGAGCCAGGCGCCCAGGACCACCGCGCCGAGGACCGCCGGTGGCCGGCGCGCGGTCACGAGCATGCTCCCGACGGTCGTGCCGCACAGCAGGAGTCCGACCCCGACGCCCAGCAGCGCCCCGACGACGCCGGGCGTCCCCGCGACGAGGTAGCCGACGACGGCGCCGAGCGCGCCGATGGCGAGGGTCGCCCAGAGCAGCTCGCGCAGCGAGCGCTGGAAGACGGCTCGCAGCGGGTCGGGCGGGGCGGGGACGGGCGGGCGGGCGTCGCTCATGCGGGCGTGTCCTCGTTCTCGTGGGCGTCGGGCGCGGCGGGTCCGGCGTCGGCCGCGCCCGCGGGCTCCCGGGACCGACCGACGGCCGTGAGGACGACGGCGACCACGCACCCGGCGGCGACGGCGATCACCACCGTCGTCGTCGAGAAGAGCGCGAGGGCGGCCGCACCGAACGCGAACACCGCGGTCCACAGATACATGATGAGCACGGACCGGCGGTGCGAGTGTCCGAGACCGAGCAGCCGGTGGTGCATGTGCAGCCGGTCCGGGTGGAACGGCGACTTCCCGGCCCGCAGCCGTCGCACGACGGCGAGCACCATGTCCGTGAGCGGCAGCAGGATGATCGCCACGGGCAGCACGATCGGCAGGAACGCCGGGAACGCCTCGCGACGGGTCTGCTCGCCGAGGCCCACCTGGCCGGTGACGACGATGCCGGCGGCCGCGATGACCAGGCCGAGCAGCATCGCGCCGGAGTCGCCCATGAAGATGTGCGACGGGAAGAAGTTGTGCGGCAGGAACCCCAGGCAGATCCCGACGAGCGCCGCCGTCACGAGCGTCGCCAGGTTGCTGTAGTCCCCGGGCGTCGCGTCCCGGGTGAGCAGGTACGTGTAGACGAGGAACGCCGCGCCGCCGATCGCGACGAGCCCGGCCGCCAGGCCGTCGAGCCCGTCGACGAAGTTCACGGCGTTGATGCACACGACGACGACGACGATCGTCGCCACGAGCGAGAGCCGGCTGGACCCGATCGTCACGCCGAACACGGGGAACGTGATGAGCTGGACGCCGGACCACGCCATCACGCCGGCGGCCAGGACCTGGCCGGCCAGCTTGGTCATCCAGTCGAGGTCCCAGATGTCGTCCGCCGCGCCGAGCAGGCAGACGAGCGTGGCGCCCGCGAGGATCCCCAGCGCCTGCCGTGGCTGGACGAACACGCCCGAGAGGAACGGCATCTGCGAGGCGAAGCCCATGGCGACGACGAAGCCCGCCCACATCGCCGTGCCGCCCAGGCGCGGCGTCGGCGTCGTGTGCACGTCCCGGTCGCGGACCGCGGTCATGGCTCCCATGGCGAGCCCGACCCGCCGGGCGAGCGGGGTGGCGACGAAGGTGACCGCCGCCGCGATCGCCATGACCAGCAGGTAGACCCTCACGCCCCGGCCTCGCCCTGGACGTCGAGGAGCCCCGGCGCGACCCGGCGCAGCTCGTCGACGCTCAGCGCACCCTGCCGGACGACCTTCGGCACCGGCCCCGTGGCGTCGACGATCGTCGAGGCCACGCCCCCGGGGGCCGGTCCGCCGTCGAGGTAGACCGCCACCGAGTCCCCGAGCTGCTCGCGCGCCTGCGCCGCCGTGCTCGCGGCCGGCTGCCCGGTGAGGTTCGCGCTCGTCACGGCGAGCGGACCGGTGCGCCGCAGGAGCGCGAGCGCCACGTCGGAGGCGGGCATCCGCAGGGCGACCGTCCCGCGCGTCTCGCCGAGGTCCCACATCAGCGACGGCTGCGCGCGGCAGATGATCGTCAGCGCGCCCGGCCAGAACTCCCCCACGAGGTCGCGGACCACGGGGGTCACCTCCGTCGCGAGGCCGTCGAGCGTGCGGGCGTCGGCGACGAGGACGGGCGGGGGCATCTGCCGCCCGCGGCCCTTGGCGGCGAGCAGGCGCGCGACGGCGGCGGCGTCGAAGGCGTCGGCCCCGACGCCGTAGACCGTGTCCGTCGGCAGGACGACGAGCTCGCCCCGGGCGAGGACGTGGACGGCCTCGTCGATCGCGGGCCCGCGGGTGGCCGGGTCGGTGCAGTCGAGCACGCTCACGCGGGCGAGTGTGGCACGGCCCGC